>CAZCHS010000011.1:47153-52880 GCA_964498725.1 uncultured bacterium
CTGGTCGCTGGCTTTTTGTATCTGGTTGCCAGTGCCCAGGACCCTGTGACCAGTTGCTAGTTTAACACCGCGCCATTGCTGGCAGATCCGGCAAGTTTCCCATATCGTCCCAGGACGCCTTTGGTGATTCGCGGCGCTCTGGGGTTCCACTTCTTTCTTCGTTCGGCTAGTTCTTCATCAGACAGGTTCACGGCCACATTGCCTTCCGGAATGTTGATGGAGATGATGTCGCCATCTTCCAACAATCCGATTGGTCCTCCATCTGCTGCTTCGGGAGCAATATGACCGATACAGGCGCCACGTGTACCGCCGGAAAATCTGCCATCCGTGATCAGGGCCACGCTTTCACCCAGTCCTCTTCCCATTATATAGGAAGTGGGGGAGAGCATTTCCTGCATCCCCGGGCCGCCTTTTGGGCCTTCGTAGCGAATCACGACAACATCACCGGCTTGTACTTTGCCGGCGAGAATGCCTTCACAGGCCTCTTCCTGGCTTTCAAAAATCACAGCCTTGCCTTCAAAAACGCGCATTGCCGGGGTCACTCCGGCGAATTTTACTACCGATCCTTCCGGCGCCAGATTTCCTTTCAGTACCGCCAGTCCGCCGGATTCGCTGTAGGCATTGTTCCATTTGCGAATAACATCAAAGTCTTTTATGGTCGCGTCCTTTATATTTTCAGAAATTGTTTGCCCTGTCACTGTCAGGCAATCTTTGTTGAGCAAACCGGCCCTATCAATTTCTCTCAAAATGGCGCTAATTCCACCGGCCCGGTCTACATCTTCCATGTGATAATCACTGCTGGGCGAGACTTTGCAGATATTCCGGGTCGTCTTGGAAATGCCATCCATTCTGTCCAGTGAATAATCAACGCCGGCTTCATTTGCCACTGCCAGGGTATGCAAAACTGTATTTGTCGAGCCGCCCATGGCCATGTCCAGCATGATGGCATTATCAATGGATTTTTCCGTTAATATATCCGAGGGCTTAATATCGTTTTTAACATTTTCGATGATCTGTTTGCCGGCTGCTTTAAACAATTCCTGACGTTTTGGATCAACCGCCAGAACAGAACCATTCCCTGGTAATGCCAGGCCAAGGGCTTCGCACAAACAATTCATGGAATTGGCAGTGAACATGCCGGAACAGGAACCCCAGGTAGGACAGGCATTATCTTCAATTTCTTTTAATTCCGCTTCATTGATCTTATTTTCTTTGAAAGCGCCGACCCCTTCGAAAACAGAGATGAGATCAACGGTTTTACCGGATTTGGTCCGGCCGGCTTTCATAGGACCGCCGCTAACAAATATGGCCGGAACATTCACCCGCATGGCGCCCATCATCATGCCGGGAATGATTTTGTCACAGTTAGGGATACAAATCAGTCCGTCAAAGGCATGAGCCATAACCATGGTTTCAACGGAATCGGCAATAATTTCACGGGAAGAGAGAGAGTAGCGCATGCCATTGTGCCCCATGGCAATTCCGTCACAGACGCCAATGGTATTAAAAATAAAGGGAACTCCGCCGGCGTCAATGACCGCTTGTTTCACCACTTCTGCCACGGTATTCAATTTTACATGGCCGGGTACGACGTCATTATAGGAGTTGGCGATTCCGATAAAGGGCTTTCCCATATCCTGATCCGTCACTCCGGTGGCTTTGAGTAAAGCGCGGTGAGGCGCTCTTTCCAGGCCTTTTTTAATCTTGTCACTGTTCATCTTCAAATAATTCCTTCCGGTAAAAAAAAGCCTCTTCGATCTTTGAAGAGGCTTTTAAGTTTGATTTTTTTGATGTACTTAAACGGCCTCTTCCTTTGAGAGTAGAATAATCACTAGTACGATAATAATGTTTAATATGTTGTTATTGGTTGTTATCATCTTCGGTTTTCAATTGATCGTTTTCAGTATCTATAAAAAAAGCCCCTTCGGATTTGAAGAGGCTTTTTAAAATTTATCTTTAACTTAGACTTTTTAAAAGGCCTCTCCACTTTTTAGTAGAATAATGCTAATAATCACAATAATATTTAGTATGTTAAGTTTTGATAAAATCATTGTTTGATTTCTAAATTACTTTTCCTGATGTTAATTAATCTCATATTTGAGAAAATCTATTACGAAAATTTATAATATCAAATGTTTTTTTAATATTTTTTATTATTTTTATCGTTCTCTCGTCGGAAATTTAGCCTGAATTATTCATGCATTAACACGGTTAATGCACTCCATAGTAATTCATCGCTTCGCCATTCCTTTATATTCCTTGCGCTCATTCACATTCTTATAAGCCGGACGAATGATCCGCTTAGAAGACATATTCACCTCTTCCAGACGATGGGAAAGCCAGCCCGGCAGCCGGCCCATGGCAAAAATCGGTGTGTACAGTTCCTCCGGAATGCCGATAAAGGAATAGATCAAGCCGGAATAGAAATCCACATTGGCACAGAGAATTTTCTTGTCCCGGCCTTTCAGTTTATAAAAGACCTCCGGCGCCAATTCCTCTACTTTGCGATAAAACTCAAACTCATCCGCCCGGTTTTTTTCCTCAGCCAGGTCCGCGACTTTTTCTTTCAGCAGAACTGTTCTGGGATCGGATTCTGTATAGACCGCATGACCGATGCCGTAGATCTTGCCCCAGCCGTCATAGACTTCCTTCTTCAGAATTTTCTCCAGGTAATCAGCAATCTCCTGTTTATCATTCCAGTCCTTGATCGTCTCCTTCAAATGGTTCATCATTTCCATGACCTTATGATTCGCGCCGCCGTGATAAATTCCTTTCAGGGATGTGATGCCGGCACCAATTGACGAGTAGGTGTCCGTACCGGCGGAACTGGTAACCCGCACAGTAAAAGTTGAATTGTTACCGCCGCCGTGCTCCGCATGCACACAGAGACAGGTATCCAGCAGGTCGGCCTCCAGTTTTGTATATTTATCACCCTTCAGCATGTAAAGAAAATTTTCCGCTGTACTGAGGTCGGCTCGCGGATGCCGAATGGACAGGGTCTGTTTTTGATGGACATGGCGAAAAGAATTAAAAGCATAAGCAATAATTGTGGGAAATTTCGCCAGCAAATTGATAGATTGCTTGGCGATTTTTTCTTCCGAACGGTTTTCCGCGTCTTTATCCAGCGGATAAAGTCCCATAATCGCCCGTGAAAGCATATTCATCAGGTTTCGTCCCGGCGGTATGGATACCAGATTTTTGATGTAATTATTTTCCAGCTCCCGTTTGTTTTTCAGCAGATCGGTAAAGGCTTCAAGGGTTTCTCCATCAGGCAGTTCACCGGCCAGTAGCAAATAGCAAATCTCGTCAAACCCATGCCGGCCTTCTTCAGTAAATCCATGCACAAGGTCTTTCAGCTCATAGCCCCTGTAATATAGTTTTCCTTCCGAAGGAATGATCTTGCCATCTTTTTTTTCATATCCCACCACATCGCCAATATTGGTCAAGCCCACCAAAACACCGGTATGGTCTTCATTTCTGAGACCGCGTTTAACTTTGTATTGGCTGTACAGTTCCTTGCTGATCTGGCAGGTGTTTTTTAATTTTTTACTCAGTTGTTGAATATATAATTGTTCTTTGTCTGTATATTTATGCATAGTCATACCTCCTGGTTATAAATTCCGGCCGATTGCCTTCGTAAATTCCGCTGTGGTCAACAGTTCTCCGTCTTTCAGGACTCTGTAGAGATCGGCAGTTACTTGTTTGTTAATGATCACCTGTTCCAGCGCCCGCTTGATTGCCAGCGCGCTTTTATTCAGATTCAGATAATCCAGCATTAGTGCCGCCGACAATATCAGGCTGCCGGGATTGGCTTTTCCCCGGCCGGCAATATCCGGCGCTGTACCGTGAGTTGCTTCAAACAGGGCAATTCCTTCCTGAAAATTAATATTGGCACCCGGCGCCATACCGATCCCGCCAACCATGGCAGCGGCCATATCACTAATATAATCGCCATTTAAATTGGTGGTGGCGATGACCGAATAATTCTCCGGTTTCAACAACAAATTCTGAAGAAAAGCATCGGCTATGCAGTCTTTGATGACGACTTTCCCTTGCGGTGCTTTGCCTTTTAATTGAGATTCCAGTACAACAGTATTCGCAAATTCTTCCTGCGCCAGTTCATAGCCCCACTTCCGAAAAGCCCCTTCTGTAAATTTCATAATATTACCTTTATGCACCAGTGTTACAGAAGGAAGTTCATTGTCAATGGCAAATTGGAGTGCCGCGCGAATCAGGCGCTTGCTGCCTTCTTCGGAGATGGGCTTTATCCCCAGGGCGGTTGTGTCCGGAAAACGAATATTTTTAACATCCATTTTTCGAATCAAAAATTCTTTCAGGCGATTGTTTTCCGGGGACCCTTTTTCAAACTCAATGCCGGCATAAATATCTTCGGTATTTTCACGAAAAATATGGACATCCACCAGTTGCGGCTTTTTCACCGGAGAGGGGACGCCCTGGTAATACTTCACCGGACGGTAGCAAGTGTAAAGGTCCAGTTCCTGCCGCAGCGCCACATTGAGAGAGCGGAAACCTTTTCCTACCGGTGTGGTCAGCGGGCCTTTGATCCCCAGTTTGTATTTTTTCAATTTATCAATGGTTTCTTCAGGCAAGTATTCGCCGGTCTGGTCAAAGGCTTTCTGACCGGCCAGCAATTCAATAAAATCCAATTCATACTCACCGGAATGATATTTTTTCACAGCCAACTCAACCAGGGCCAACGTTGCCTGAGTGATTTCCTGACCGATACCGTCTCCTTCAATATAGGGAATTGTTAATCGTTTCATTGGGCACCTCCATGTCGAATGACATTGAGGGCACTGCCGGCTTTAAGCCATTCGATTTGTTGTTGATTGTACGTATGATTGGTTGTAATAGACTCGGATTTGCCATTATTATGATGAATTTCTACTGTCAGCGAACTTCCGGGTATTATCTTGTCGATATTCACAATGGTAAACCGGTCTTTTTCTTTAATTTTTTCATAGTCGCCGGTATCAGCAAATGTTAATGCCAGCACTCCTTGTTTCTTCAGATTGGTTTCGTGAATGCGGGCAAAGGATTTGGCGATCACCGCTTTTACACCCAGAAACCGCGGTTCCATAGCGGCGTGTTCTCGTGAAGATCCTTCGCCATAATTATCTTCGGCAATGATAACACTGCTGATATTGCGTTTTTTATAATATTTGCCTACAAAAGCAATCCGTTCATATTCGCCGGTTTCCTGATTCAGCGCCACGCCTTTTTCCTTGTAAAATGCGTTTTCCGCACCCAATAGTAAATTGTCGGATATATTTTCCAGATGGCCACGATACTTAAGCCACAACCCTGCCATGGAGATATGATCGGTGGTACACTTTCCTTTGGTTTTCACCAGTAATCGCATGGCTTGGAAATCCTCCGGATTCATGGAATCAAAGGGCTCCAGCAATTGGATTCTGTCAGAATCTTCAGCAACTTTTATTTCTGTTACTTCTCTGCCAGATTTTTTCGGACTAATTTTAGGAAATTTATAATTCGGCAGAATATCTCCTTTCGGAATATCCAAACGCACTGTTTCCCCCTGATTGTTGATCAGGAGATCATTTTCCGGATCAAAGGTAATTTCGCCTTTCAATGCGATCGCGGTGGCCAGTTCCGGTGATGTAATAAAGGCGTGGGTGCGGGGATTACCGTCATTGCGGCCGGCAAAATTCCGGTTAAAGGTTGTGACAATCGAATTTTTGCCCG
>CAZCHS010000011.1:52980-54450 GCA_964498725.1 uncultured bacterium
ATATTTTAAGTCTTTAGCAGATTGCTTGAAAGCGCTGATCTCCCGGGCCGCATCAGGTGTGAAAGGGCCGTTGATGTGCGGCTTTAATTGCGACAGGTCAATGTGAATGACACGGTCATAATACTTTTCCGGGGACTTAAGAACTTCATTATCAGGCTGTAGATAGTCCTGAATACCGTCCGCCATTTCTGCAACTTCCCGGCGGTTTGTAATCATCAAAAACATTGACATGGATTCATCATAGGGGAAAACCGAAGTGGTGGCACCCACTTCCGCGCCCATATTACAAATTGTCGCTTTGCCGGTGGCTGAGATGGTTTTAGCGCCATCACCAAAATACTCAATTATCCGGTTCGTTCCGCCTTTTGCCGTGAGAATACCGGCCAGTTTCAGAATCACATCTTTCGGCGTGGTCCAGCCGGCCAGTTCGCCGGTCAGTTTCACACCGATTATTTCAGGCATTTTCAATTCCCATGACTCTCCGGCCATAACATCAACAGCATCTGCGCCGCCGACACCAATGGCGATCATTCCCAGTCCGCCGCCATTGACCGTATGGGAATCAGTGCCGATGATCATCCCGCCGGGAAAAATGTAATTTTCCAGCAAAATTTGGTGAATAATTCCGGAACCCGGGGGCCAGAAATCAATTCCGTATTTCTGCGAGGCGCTTTCCAGAAAATCATAAACTTCCCGGTTTTCCACCATTGCAATTTTGTTGTCTGCTTCCGCACCCCGTTCGCCACGGATCAAGTGATCACAATGCACTGTGGTGGGGACGGCGGCTCTTGGCTTTCCGGAATTCATGAATTGCAGTAGTGCCATCTGAGCGGTGGCATCCTGCATAGCCACCCGGTCGGGTTTATAATAATTATACTCTTTTCCCCTCTCCGGTTGTTGAACCGGGGGAGTAGCCAAATGCCCGAAGAGTATTTTTTCTGTTAATGTCAAAGACTTGTTTTCTTTTGCTTTAACAGCATCAATAGTCATCGGTAATTGCCTGTAAATTCTTTTTATCATATCTAAATCATACATAATTTCCTCCTAAAAATAATCAAATCCGCTTTTCAGACCATCAAAAGCATCAATACAGCGAGGACTTCAGTCCTGCTTATCTCTTCTCCCTTTGATTAACTGAAAACCGGCGTTCCTGTAATTTACTATCAATTTTGCCGGAAGTTTTATTTTTGTTGAGGTTGGAAAATTTTATCACCAACCCTTGTGTTTGGTGCTATAATTTATAAATATTCACAAAATATCCAAATTGTTTTTGAATATTTGGTAATTAATCAATTAAATGAATAATTATTCATTTAATGTTTGTGCAAGGGTAATGTTTTTTGGGAATGCATTGACTGTGTCACTCCATATTTAACCTGAATTATTCATGAATTTTCAAATTTTTCAAGCAAAACGAATAAAATTAACAGTTTACCAAATACATATTAAAAAACTAATTTGGAAAATTCA
>CAZCHS010000012.1:0-4654 GCA_964498725.1 uncultured bacterium
CTCTCTGAGAGATAGTTTGATTGCATAGGGCTTCATTTCATTGCGCCCTATGTTATGCTATGATTCCCCGTTGGGGGAATTCTATTGCAATACCGGTGCATTCTCCAGGATCATACCATCGGTAATATTAACAAAGTTTTCAGTATAGTCTTTGGCCCTGGGATCATGCGTGATCATCACGATGGTGTGACCCTCTTTCCAGAGATTGACAAAGAGTTCCATAATCTCACGACCGGAATGAGAATCCAGATTACCGGTGGGTTCATCAGCCAGAATGATATTGGGATCATTCACCAGAGCGCGGGCAATGGCAACGCGCTGTTTCTGACCACCGGAAAGTTCATTGGGACGGTGGTCCATGCGGTCACCGAGACCGACTTTATTTAAAATAGAGGTCACTTTTTCTTTCCGCTTTCTCCCGCCGATACCGGCAAAAAGCAGCGGCATTTCCACATTTTCATAAGCAGAGGCATAGGGCAGCAGATTAAAATTCTGGAAAACAAAACCGATTTCATGGTTGCGCAATTCCGACAGCTGATTATCATTAAGATGTTGAATGTTTTGCCCGTTGAGGCGGTACTCGCCGGTAGTGGGTTTATCCAGACAGCCCATGATGTTCATGAGCGTGGATTTTCCCGATCCTGACGGACCGATGACTGTGACAAAATCACCTTTTTCAATATGCAGATCAACGCCGCGCAGGGCTTCCACATCAACTTTACCGGTGCTGTAAACTTTTCTGATATTTTCCATTTTAATCATAATTTATTCCTCTTCGTTATTTCGCTAAACTTCCGGGGTTTTGAAAACCTCGGAAGTTTAAATAATTATTCGTAATGCAAGGCTTTGATCGGATCCACGGCAGCAGCACGCCGGGCCGGGAAAAATCCGGACAGTAGACCGACAATTCCTAAAATCGTTCCTGTACTGATCGCTACAGTCCATGAAAATTCCGGATTCGCAAGAATCTGCATTGCCATGTTCTTGCCGAAATCCGCACTATCCTGGGGAATGCTTTGAACAGCTTTGATAATTCCATAGGCAATAAAAGCGCCGATAAACCCGCCGGACAGATCAATCAACAGTGCTTCGATAATGAACTGAATTTTTATCAGGGATTTTTTCGCACCGATCGCCCGTTTGATACCGATTTCACGGGTTCTTTTTTTCACTGTCACAAACATAATATTGGCGACACCGACACTGGCAATGATCAGAGTCATGGCACCGATCACTCCCAGAAAAATGGTTATGCCGGTAAAGGCCTGGGCTGTCATTCTTGAATTTTTGATCACATCCCAGTAATGCAGCGCGTTATTGTCATCGGGATGAAATTGTTTTTTACGCCCAAGCACCCGCTGAACCTGTTGGTTAACAAACTCAGATTTATCAATATCATTGACCTGATAGATGATGCGGCTCAGATAATAATTACTAAATATTCCCCGAAAGGTAGAAGCCGGAATTACGCCAACATTAGCGTCTGGTCCGCCATACATTCCCATCTGCATTTTTTCCTGCATCACACCAATGACAGTGAAAGGGATGTCATTCATAAAAATGGTCTTACCAATAGGATCCACATCGCCCATGAGGTTTTTTTTCAGGTCAGCGCCGATAAATATGACACGGCGACGATATTGCAGGTCATTGTCATTGATAAACCGGCCGCCGGGTTTTGGGAAATGGGAACGCATATCTTCATAGCCCATGGAACTGACGCCGCGAATCCGCTCATTGACGACTTTATCCCCGTATTTGTAGGAGGCGCCATATTGATCATATTCACCTGCGATACGGTCAATTTCCGGAATACTTTCTTTTAGCAGATCACAATCCTCTTGTAAAAACCGAATTGGCCGCCCTTGCGGCAATCCTCTGTATTCCATACTGGTCTGGCCACCGTAGAGAATGACGATATTATTGCCCAGTCCTTTTTGTCCGCGCATCATCTGAGTGGCCAGCCCCTGTCCAAAAGACAGCAACAGGATTATCGTCAATGTTCCCCAGGCGATACCCGCGATTGTCAGGAAAATCTTTCGTCGTTCTTTTTTTAATTCCCGGACGAAAAGTTTGACCAGTAGCAGGTTCTTTATAAATTCATTTATTTTCTTTGCCATAATATTTCCATGTTTTATCCGTTAATTGCCACCACCGGATCTAAATTTGAAGCGCGTTTTGCCGGTCCCCATCCGGCCACAAAAGTAATTATTGATATGATTAATATCGATGCAATTGAAATCACCGGATTTATTTCCAAAACGCCGACAAAATCTTCGATCGGCGCCTGATTAATACCAAAAATCAGTAACAGCGAAAATAAAAATCCGGATATGGACCCAACCGAAGCAATCACAAAAGTTTCAATCAAATATTGAAGCAGGATCAACCGTTTTTTGGCACCGATCGCCCGCTTAACACCGATTTCTGAAGTGCGCTCCTCAACAATTACATACATAATATTGGCGATACCAATACCACCGACAATGAGCGTCATGACTCCAACAATTCCCAGAAAAATCGTAAACCCATTAAAAAAAGTATTAAGAAACTGGTCCATTTCTGTGGTGTCCCAGATTGGCAAGGCTTGTTCATCATCCGGAGAAAAGCGGTATTTTTTGGCCATGGCTGCAACGATCGCTTTTTTCATGGCATCGGTCTCATGGACATTTTTGGCCCGGGCCACCATATTATCAACAAACCGGTCGCCATAGATGGTCAGGTAGGTTGATGTAGGCATAAAAATAGCGTCTTTATCCCGGCCGTTATAGCTGCCGTCCTGTTCCTTTTCAATGATCACACCGACCACTGTAAAAGGCACGCCGTCAATATACATTATTTTGCCCACAGCATCCTGGTCACCAAACATGGTTTTTTCCACTTCATTGCCAATAAAAACAACACGCCGTCTTTTTTCCTGGTCTAAGGGTGAAATGAAGCGGCTTCCTTCACGGGGAATCATATTGCGCATTTCTTTGAAATCCGGCCAAACAGCATTGATATTAAAATTTTGCTTTTTAGCGCCGACATTGACCGACAAGTGTCGCGAATACTGGGGTGAAATGTCATCAATCAGCGGAACATTATCTCTCAGATACTGAGCATCATCATTATACCAATGGAGATTGCGTCCTTTTGGAAAACCACCATAACTGATACTGGTCCTGCCGGCCCATATAATACAAATCTGTTCACCCATACCATGCATGGTTTTCGAGGTTCTGGCCTTGACAGCCATCCCAAAGGATAATAGCAGAATTACGGATGTTGTCCCCCAGAAGATTCCAAACAGAGTCAAAGCTGTTCGGAGTTTTTGCTTACTCAATTCCCGCAATATTTGAATAATATTTTTTAACAGCACGGTTTAAGTCCTTTTATTGAATTTCTTTGGGCGGACGTTCTACGATCAATTCATTCTTTTTGATACCAGATTTGACTTCGGCGGTGATACCGTCGCTTAATCCTACTTCAACCTGACGTTTGGTCACTGTATTTTTGGTTGTATCTTCAATTTCCACAAAAACAGAATCATTGGAAAAGGTCAGCAATCGTTCCGGAAGGGTCAGTACATCTTCTACTTTATTAAGAATAATTTTGGCATTGGCGGAATAGCCGGCCCGGAGATTAACACCGCGGGTATCAACAATTTTAATTTCGATATCAAAAACGGTGGCATTGTTTTCTTTTCGGGCTTTGGGAGAGATACGGATCACTTCGCCGAGAATAGATTGGCCCGGCAGCGCGCCGATTTCCAATTCAGCATTGACGCCGGCATCGACTTTTCCCACATCGATTTCATCAATAGTACCGCGAAAGATAAGTTTTGTCATATCCGCCAGTGTAAAGAGCGGTGTTCCCTGTTGATAGGAAGTTAATGGCACCACAGGATCGCCGATATTGACGAATTTTTCCAGCACTGTGCCGGTAATTGGGGATTTCACCACTGATTCGACTTTGCCAGCGTGACCTTTTTCGATTAACGATAATCTGTCCAGAGCAAGATCACGTTGTAATTTCGTCTGGTCATATTTCATTTTGACATTTTCAAATACTTCTTCGGATACCAGGTTTTTATTCAAAAGCTCAAAATTTCTGTCATACTGGATTTTAGCATTTTTAAAAGCCACTTCTTTCATCTCCAGATCCCGTCTGGATTCGGTTAGTTCACGGGGCGTGGGGTCCGGTGATATTTTGACCATCAGGTCACCTTTTTTCACCTGGTCCCCTACTTCCACATGGCGTTTCACCACGATTCCGGGAATCTTGGATTTTACCTGAATTTCATTTTCCGGTGTAATGGTACCGATCGCCAATGCTTCTTCAACGATTGTACCAATTTTCGGTTTTAGCGTTTTATATCCTTTGTCGTCTTCTGAGCCATTCTTTTTAAACAGTCGCGTACCAATGACGCCAACCACAACTATTAAGACTACCAGACCAATAATTTTAAATTTTTTCATGCTTATTTTCCCCTGTTAATTCAAAATTTCAATGTTTTATTGACACGATTATATTTGTAAAGTTGTCATACTTAAATATATTTTTTTGTGATTTGTACCAATTATTGTCATTTCATACTGAAATTTTCTACTTATATTTCAAAAACTATCGTTATAATGAAGTTTATGAATTAAATAATAATGAGTTGTTTTTT
>CAZCHS010000012.1:4754-53091 GCA_964498725.1 uncultured bacterium
AAAAAAATGGAAGGAGAAATTTTGGGGATTTTCTCCTTCCATGGGGATGAGGATTTTATTAACTAAATAGACAAACAACATGTATTTTATAAGGAGGATGTATTGATTGCTAATTTTATCTCTTTTTAAAAAAACTCGAATTATTTATTTTAACTGGTATATAGACTTTATACCGGAAGAAATGGTTGTCATTAATTTATAAAAAAAAGGTATGAATTTGCGGCTTGAAAGGCTTTTATCAATTGTATTTCTGTTATTGAATCGCGAAAAGATCACGGCAATGGAATTGGCGGAAAAATTCCAGGTTTCGGAGCGGACGATTTACAGGGACATCAAAACCATTAACCTGGCCGGTATTCCCATTGTTTCTCATACCGGGCAAACCGGCGGTTTTAGCATTATCGAAGACTATCGCATTGATAAGCAAGTTCTTTCCGTAAAAGAGATGACCTCTATCGTAAATGCTCTAAAAGGGGTGAACGCCTCCCTGCAAAACCAGGAGATTGATAATATTATCGAAAAAATCTGCGACCTGATGCCCCGGAATAATCTGCATGAAAATCTGGTCTCCAATACCGCTGTTGCCATAGACCTGGTCCCCTGGGGAATGTCGAAGCAGTATCAAAAAACATTAAAAACTATTAATGCAGCCATTGAAAACCGGACTATTATCACATTTAAATATACCCGATTGGGCGGTACTCCTACCTGGCGGACAGTGGAGCCTATGACCATGATGTTCAAAGGCTATACCTGGTATTTATTCGGGTATTGCCGCCTGCGAAAAGATTATCGTGTGTTCCGTATCAATCGAATAAGAAAGCTGCAGGCCGGCCATCAATTATTCATCCGCAAACAGAAGAGTTACCATGAATATTTAAATTGGAATGAAAAGGCTCCGGCAGTGACCCTGACATTAAAATTTGCCAAAGAAATGCATTTCCAGGTGGGCGACCAGTTTCAGGAAAACGAGATTATTTACGATGAAGACGGGAATATGATTGTTACCACCACCATGCCGGAAAATAATTGGGTGTATGGATATATTTTGAGTTTCGGTAGTTTTGTGGAAGTTCTGGCGCCGGAAAAATATCGCCGGGTAATCGCGGAAGAAGGCCATAAAATTATGCAAATCTATAAGAAAAACTCCGGCCAGAAATAGCCGGAGTTTTTTACACAATAAACATTAACAATATTATTTGTTCAGTACTTTTTCAGTTTCCTGGGCGATTACCAGTTCTTCATTGGTGGGAATAGCAAATACTTTAACAACACTGTCGTCAGTGCTGATTTCCTGTGCTTTTCCTCTGAGGCCGTTGTTTTTAGCCGGATCGACCTTGATGCCCAGATTGTCCATATTATCCAGCACCCATTCACGGGTAATATCAGAATTTTCACCAACACCGCCGGTAAATACAATGGCGTCGGCATGGTTGAGCACACCCATATAAGTGCTGATATATTTTTTGATGCGGTAACAGTATATATCCAGGGCCAGTTTCATTTCCGCGTCACCTTGCAGGGCTTTATCTTCAATATCCCGCATATCACTGGTTTTATCGGTTATTCCCAGCATACCACAATTTTTATTAAAGTATTTGTTCATTTCATCTTCATTTTTCAGGCCTTCCATTTTGGAAATATGAAAAAGAACACCGGGATCAACATCACCACAGCGGGTTCCCATGATCAGCCCTTCCAGTGGCGTGAAACCCATGGATGTATCGACGGATTTGCCTTTGTCAATCGCAGTTACACTGGCGCCATTACCCAGGTGAACCGTGATAATCTTAAGATCTTCAAGTTTTTTGCCCATCATTTCAGCGGCCTGTTTAGCAACGAAGGAGTGGGAGGTACCGTGAAATCCATAGCGTCTGATACTATGCTCTGTGAGATACTTTTTAGGAATACCGTAAGTGTAGGCCTTGGCCGGTATAGTACTGTGAAACGCAGTGTCAAATACACCGACATTGGGTTTGTTGGGCAATTCTTCCATGGCGGCTTCAACACCTTTAATATTGGCCGGATTATGCAGTGGCGCGAAGTCAATACACTCTTTTAGTATATCCATTACGCTTTCATCAATTTTAATTGATTCCGTCAGTTTATCGCCACCATGAACTAAACGATGTCCGATTGCGTCAATTTCTTCCAGTGATTTAATGGTGCCGTATTGATCATCAGTCAATAATTCGATGATTTTGTCAATGGCTGCTTTATGATCAGGGATATTCGGTTCGATCACATTTTTTTGACCATCTTTTTTATGGACGATCCGGGTGCCGTCGATACCGATTCGTTCAACAATTCCCAGACAGAGAACATTTTCACTTTTTGTGTTAATTAATTGATACTTTACAGAAGAGCTTCCGCAATTAAGGGTTAATACGTTCATAATTCACCTTTTTTTATTTTTTTAATTATAGAATAACATCTATGGGGTAAATTTTTTTGTAAAAAAAGCAAACAATTATAACAAATTTATTGATATTTTCAAATGGAAATAATTGAAAGGATCATTACAGGTTTTGCTCCTGATATTCACAATAACTAAATCCAAGCCACAATTAAAAATCCCTCTTCTGATAAAGTTTTTGCAAAAGCCAAAAAGTTCACATATTTTCTTAAAATTTAATTATATTTAATATATGTGGCCGGATAAAAAAATAATCATCATACTTTCCGCTTTTGTAATATTTTTTACACAATATTGCTATGGAGAGAAAATTTCTAAAGAAATCATTCCCTTTGCGGAAAAAAAATTTGCACTTACCAAAATTTCCGCCCTGGATCAAACAGATGAAAAACTATTCGGAATTGGGTATTATTTTAATTCTAAAGGTGAGCAAATACCGGGCTCAAGTTTCCTGGCCCTTTGTCAATTAAACCAAAATACCGAGTACAGCATTATCTGGAAATATGAACTGCCCGAAGACATTCGTGGTGATTTTCAGGATTATGCGCTCCGGGATATCGATGGCGATAGCATTCAGGAAATTATTGCTGTTGCAGATATCAACAACACCATTCCAAATTTCTCATCCATATATGTTTTTTCTCAGGAAAAGGGGGATATATCGTTGGACCCTCAATATTCTTTTCCACAAGAGATTATTCCTCGAAGAATTAAATCGTTGATGCATTACCGGGACAATCAATTTTTCCTGCTTTATGAAAACCAACAATATAAAGTCGCGATAATTACCATTGAT
The DNA here is from genome assembly GCA_964498725.1 of uncultured bacterium. GTDB lineage: Bacteria > Fidelibacterota > UBA2242 > UBA2242 > JAFGTP01 > JAFGTP01. The sequence goes on from CAZCHS010000012.1 coordinate 7,967, forward strand.
GATAAGGACATTCAAGTCACCCCGCACTGGGAACAAAAAAATCCCGAAAAATATTTCCGTTCCAAATTGCTTCAGGTTAGGGGTGACTTTGGCAACAATCTACTGGTTCGCGCTGATTCCGATTTGCTGTTTATAACTTATCTGGATAATGACAATCCCGAAGAGGCAACCTACACCCTTTTTGAACCCAATGGCGATGTCTGGGATATTAGTAATATTATTGCCGGCGATTTTAATGGTGACGGACAGGATGAAATTGTCGCCGGCCTGATCAATGGCGGTATTAATATGATCAAGCAATTTTCCGACTCTTTAACCACCTTTAAGTTGCTTAGCTCTTCAGCCAGTATTGATCAGCTCTACACGATTGACATTGACAAAGATAAACGGGATAACCTGATCCTGATCAATGCTGATGGTAAGTATTTAAAAAATTATAGCTACAATCCGAAAAGTGACAACTATTGGTCCTCCTCTTTGTTAGCCACAACCGATATGCTGGGTATAAAATTTTTGAATTATTGCGCCATACCGGAAGCCGATACCTATTGCTTTGGTTATATTTATCCGGAATTTTCGCACCATGGTATTTTCCGGCTGAAAATCACACCCGATTCCGGGTCCGAAGAAGAAGCATATTCCTCTATCCATCCAGATCAGGAACCGGCGGAACCAATCAATTATTTCAGCCAAATTGACAGTTTGCTGAACCGGTTTACAGCTGTTGACGGTGTCTCGGAAAAGGTCGTAACACCTCATACCAGCCGGGCCATTGTCAGCGGGGCTATCAATCGGCAGGTTAAAAAAGCCGATTTTGTTATTGAACCCAACCGGACTTTTACCAATAAAGTTGATCTCTATTCCGTTTCATCGGAAAACCTGAATTACACCATTGAAGCGCCGGAAGGTTTTCGCTTCAACCTGAACAATCGAACCTTTACATGGACTCCTGATTTTTCACAACTGGGGCCGCACACTGTCAAGGCCCGGTTCTACTGGGATGACGTGGAGATTAAAAAAGAATTCACCATATTTGTCAATGATCCCATCACTATCACCAACAAACTACCTGAAAAAAGCATTATTCAGTTCGGTGAAATATTAACTTACCAATTGCGCATAAAAGACCGCAATCCAACCAGTTTTGTTAAGTACACTCTCCATGATTATCCTGCCGGCGCGACCATCTCAAATTATGGTCGAATCACCTGGAAACCCAATCACAACCAGGCCGACTGGCATGATTTTAAAGTTTCTGTGACCGATGGATATTCAAGCGACGAACTTACTTTTTCCATTTTCGTTAACCATCCTGTACAATTGCCCCAACAAATAACAAAAACAATTACCCCGGGTGAAAAGCTAAACCACAAAATTAAAAATTTCGATCAGAACAGCGGGTTTTATCTCAATCAATATGAAACTATTCCAAAAATTCAGAACTGGCAGCTGTCAGGAATCTATGAAACCGTGATCTTATCCCGCGATGCCAAACAGCAACTCCCCAATATTATTGACGGCCTAAACAAATCAGAAGATATTTTGACAACCGAAAAATTCACCCTAAAAGAGGTTGCTTACGAGCAAAATAAATTGATCCTTTTTTATACCTATAGCGAAGATAATCAACCGGATTTTTCAACTGTTTTGAATCATTTTTTCCGCTATATCAATTTGCCGGTTCCCAATCACACTTCTTTTATTGAACCTGGATTTTATCAATATACCATGAAGCAGGGCCCGGACAATGCCCATATTACGAAAGACGGAATAATTAAATGGCAGCCCGGCCACCAGGATCTGGGTACCCATAAAATCGCCTATACCGTTAGTGATGGATACTACTCAGACGAATCAGCCTTATTGGTTTTTGTCAATGATCCACCAAAAATAGTTTCACAACCGAAAAATTACGCCAATCTGAATTCACAATATACCTACCAGTTGAAAGTAGCTGATGAAAATGCCGGAGAAGAGATAGATTATAAACTTATAGAAGCCCCGCAAAACACCGACATCGATTCACAGGGTCTGGTGACCTGGACCATTAACAAAGAGCATTCACAACCGGAAAATCATTTCAAAATAATGGTAACCGATCAAAAGGATACAACATACCAGGAGTTTATGGTCCGCATCAACCAAAAGCCGGTAGTTGAATCTCCGGAACAACTAATAACCAAAATCAACCGTTACTTTGAATACCAGATACAGGCTTCTGATCCTGAGAATGGCCCCCTTGAATTTAAGCCGGTAAACATTCCGGCTACGGCAAATTTTGATTATGAAAAAGGACTCCTTTTCTGGAAACCCGGAAAAGAAGACCTGGGTACCCATCAAATTACCATAAAAGTCACCGACCGGGAAGGTAATGCAACACGAAACTCCTTCGACCTGATAGTAACCAAATCAACAATTGATCTCAAAACAATATCAATTATTGGCGCCGGTGCCGTAATTCTGGCGTCGGTTTTATTACTGGCTATCTAAACAAATTTAAAGCATCATTTCATTGCGCCCGATGCCAAGCGATGTTTCCCCGTTAGGGAATTCCGGAAGTCCCCCGGGAGGTTTCTTTAAAATCCGGAGCTTGGTTAATCTCAATTCTTGCCAAATAATTAGGTGCCGGCAGTCAGTTTGAAAATGCAGAAGGCGTGACTTTCACCCTTAATATGCCCTGTTAATAAGCCAATCAAGAAGATCCCTTTGTCATAAAACACATCTTTTTATTAAATTTTATTGTTCTATATTGTTTTCATCACAATAAGGTCTTTTAATTCTGTATTTAATAGAAATACATTGAAAGATATTGTTTGATTCTAAAATTTATTTTTTAATCTATGAAAAATATTAAATATACATTTTTTATAATATATTAATCTATTATTAATTAAATTTTACTATTTTTAGTATATTTTATAATAAATATTACTATATTTGCATAAATTTTTAAACAACATTAACCCCAACAATTAAATAAATAAAAAACTAAAGCGGTAAACCGATAAGCAAACTAGAAGTTAATTGAAATTCGTTAAAAAAAACTATTGGAGCAAGGATGCTCTGAAAAACACGGAGGTAACAATGAGTTTAACACAAATTAATGCAAACATTCAGGCCCTGAATTCTTTGAACGCTTTGAAAAGTATCAATGGACGTATGTCAACACACCAGACGAGACTTTCAACAGGTAAAAAAATTAATTCAACCGAGGAAGATCCGGCAGGATTTGCTTTGGCGACCGGTCTGGAAAGACGAAGAAGAGGTTTAGACGTTGCTTTACAAAATGTAAACAATGCTAAAAACATTCTGAACGTGGCTGAAGGTGGATATCAAAACCAGTTGGATATTCTACAGACAGTTAAAGAAAAAGCAACTCAGGCTGCAGATTATTCACTTTCCACAGCACAGAGAACTGCTATTAATGACCAGGTAACAGCGTTACTGGACGAAATCGACTCAATTGAAGAAGAAACAACCTTTAACGGAGCCAATCTTATTGATGGTGACTATAATGGTCACTTTCAAACCGGTGAAGGCGCTGATGACAATCTTCATGTCAGTTTGAACAAGTCTGACTCAAGTTCTGTCGGCGGTACTGATGTCAGTGCAATTGACCTCACAACAGCTAATGGCGCTAGTACAGCCATTACTACAGTAAGTGATGCTATTGACAATCTTGCTGAATCACTGCAGGATATTGGTGAGTTTAAAGCCAGACTCTCTTCAAAAGAGAAGACTCTGTCAGTCGCATCTACCAATACAGAAGCAGTAAGAAGCTCTGTTGAAGATGCTGATTTCGCCAAGGAACAGATGGAAGTAATGAAACTGCAGATCATGCAGCAGACTGCCGTATCTTCATTTTCACAAGCAAATGCAAGTGGTCAGGTCGTTCTTTCTATCGTTGGTCAATAAACCTGAATAACAATCTATCTGAGAGAGGCCGGAAGTATTTCCGGCCTCTTTTAGTATCAAACCCTTCATTTTAAACAATCTGCACCAACCTCCCCCCACACTTTCCATTACAAAATATCCGGGTTACTCCAACAAGGAATTAGTGCCTTGATCATGGCTTCAAATTCAGGATATTTTTCCAACAGTCGGGCAGAATCTCCTTTGACAAAATTCTCATACTTAAATTCCGGAAATACTGTGGCCCCCAAAAGCGCGGCTTTACCGCCTTTTTTCAATCGGCATCCCTGCCAGGTATTTTTGGGAACCAGTTGCTGCGGATTGAAATTCGCTCCCGGCTGATTGGACAAGGGCTTGATTTCCCCGGTTCCATCCGGGTGTAGTAGCAGCATTTCCACAGGATCGCCGTAATAAAAATGAAAAATCTCATCACAATCAATTTTGTGAATTGTTGAAAAACTTTCCGGTGTGATCAGATAATAGATTGCCGACCCGATATGTTGATTGCTGAAATTTAGTCTATCATTTGACGTATAGGTTCGCCGAAAAAATCCCCCTTCGATATCAAGGGGCTGTAATTGCAGCAAATTAATCAATTGATCGGGTGTCATAAAAAATCCCTGACTTTTTATTGTCCACGGATTCAACAAGTTGCGCAGATTTGTTTATTTTATTTTTATCCGTGTATATCCTGTTAATCCGTGTCCCTGAATTATTTAATTTTCACAGGACCAGTAGCTGCTTCGCCTTCTTTCCATTCGATCTCGATTTCCAGTTTCTTTTTGGTCAGATTGTTTTTGTCTTTAGATTTAGCCTCGATTTCCAGTTCGACATTATCAGGAATAGAAAGATTGACGGTTTCATCATTCTGTACCAGATTAACAGCCCCGGTTTCTAATTTTACAGCGAGTTGTTTCAATACTTCAGCCGCTTCTTTTCTGGTTGTCATTTCTTTGCTTTTAAAAATTAAATTTTTACCGGACATGATTCACCTCTTGATTTTATGGATTTTTATTTCGTTATTTACCTTTGTGAAAAAAATCACTTAAATTTAGAATAACTTGTATAAATTTTAGGAAATTTTAAGTACTTGTCAAGAGATGTTTAATCATAATCACAAGGTTGATATTTAATAAATGGAACATAAATACATTATTCGCACCACCAACCTCAGTAAAAAATTCAACCGCTTTTGGGCTGTCCGCAATCTGGATTTACGGGTCGAGCCGGGGCAGATTTTTGGATTTCTCGGTCCCAATGGCGCAGGAAAAAGTACCACGATCCGGATGCTGCTATCTTTAATCGCGCCGACCAAAGGAACTATCGAGATTTTTGGCATGAACCCCTATTATCACAGTTCCAAAATTTATACGCAAGTGGGTGCGCTGGTGGAAGATTCTAATTTTTACCAGTATTTATCAGGCTATAAGAATTTAAAATTACTGGGGGAACTCAGTGGCAATGTCAGTAAAAACCGTATCGAAGAAGTTCTGGACAAATTCAACCTCGCCGAAAAACAACACCAAAAAGTCAAAAAATATTCCCACGGTATGAAGCAGCGACTGGGAATCGCCCAGGCCATTATGCATCATCCAAAACTTGTGATACTGGACGAACCCACCGCCAACCTGTCACCGGAAGGCATCAAAGATGTCCGCGATTTGATTCATTATTACAATAAAACCTATGATACAACTTTCTTTATTTCATCACACCGGCTTCATGAAATTCAGCAAATCTGTACGCATATGGCAGTGGTGGACAACGGCCAGATTATTGTGCAGGGAAGTGTTGAGGAGATATTACAAAACACCGAATATTACATAACGGAAATCGAAACCTCTGACCTGCAAAGGTCCGCAAAGATTCTCAAAAAAGCAGAATTGGCCGAAGACATTCTCATTAGTCATCAAAAACTAAAAATCCACACCACACCGGAAAACCGGCCCGCGATCATCAAACTATTGGTGGAGAATGATATTGAGGTTTCGACAGTTGTACCGCGCAGGAATCTGGAAGACTATTATTTATCTTTAATCAAAGAAAAGCATAAATCATGATCAAACTATTAAAATTAATCCGTGTCGAATTGATAAAAATTTACAGCAAGCCGAGAACTTATATCGGTTTCATAACCCTTGGAATATTAATTCCCCTGATCATGGTTTTGATTCGAAAATTCGGATTCAATTTACCCCAATATTACTTAAAATCCCTGGCACAGAATTTTCAAATGGAAGGCAACCTGGTAAACGGATATTTAATCTCCTACTATTTAATGTCCATCCTTTGGGTGCATTTTCCATTTTTCGTAATTCTGGTAGCCGGTGACAGTTTTGCCGGCGAAGATTCTCACGGCACTTTTCGAATTTTACTGACCCGGCCGGTCTCCCGTATCCAGGTTTTGACCGCCAAATATCTCGCCACTTTTATTTATACTGCCTCCATCGTTCTTTTTCTGGGGATCATATCACTCGGTTCCGGCAGTTTGCTGCTGGGCAGCGGTGACCTCTTTGTATTTGACAAAGGCATTTTAATCCTTAGCCAAAATGAAGCCCTTTTACGCTTTGCAATCGCCTATGGCTTAGCGATTTTTGTACAGATCATTGTGGCGTCACTGGCGATCTTGCTGTCAACCATTTCCGAAAACCCCATCGGCCCGATCATCGGTACCTATGCTGTCATTATTGTTTCGATCATTCTCTCCATGCTAAAGATCGAAGCGCTGGAAGCCATTCAGCCTTATTTATTCACATCCTATTTTGATGTCTTTTTTGCACCTTTTGCCGATCCCATTCCCTGGCAGGAAATTTTAGCCAGTGTACTGGCCCTGGCAAAATTCGGCGGCCTGTTTTTTATATTATCAGTCATTCGGTTCATAAGAAAGGACATCTGTTCCTGATGAAATTTAAACCGCTACTCTTTTTGGTAATTATTACATTTTGTTTTGCTCAGCATTCTGATCTTATTCAGGAAATCCATGACGAATACCGGCAAATCAATAATTTTGAAGCAAAGGTGAAAATCCTCACCGATGTACCTAATTTTCGTATGCCGGTAAAAACAATTACCCTTTATTACCTGCAGCCGGACAGTGTGCGCATAAAATCCAGGGGCTTTACTCTTTTTCCTAAAACCGGCCCGCTTCCCTTCATGTATTTGAACCGGATGGTTGCAGACTCCATTCAGGCAGATACAACCTTTGAGGAATTTGTCGACGGAAAAAGCTTCACTTACATTTCTATCAGTGACAGTAATTTAGTAAAAACCGGAAAACTGGTTCTAACGATTGATAACTACCTGGAACGTATCGAGCAGGTCAATCTAATTGAAAACAGCGATACCGTGTCTACTTTTGATTTTACCTATCAGAATATTGCCGGCTTTTGGATGCCGGAGACAACTACCTTTTCCTTGAATTTGGAAAAAAGACTTCCAAAAACCACCAGCCCGTCAATTACCAATCCCTTTGGCAGTATTGACATTGGTTCTGCTGAAGACCATTTTAATAAAAGCGCCCGGATACAAATGATCTTTTCCAATATAAAAGTAAACGAAGGATTTTAATCATTATGACAACAGCTGAATTTACAATACTCGGAATTTTAAAACAGCAACCGGCCCACGCCTATCAAATTGAAAAATTATTGCAAAAAGAAAACCTGAAAAACAAAGTTGATCTGGCTTTTTCTTCGATCTATAACATTCTGAAAAAGCTCCAGCGCAAAAAATACCTCACCAGTCACCTTGAGAAGAATGACAAATTACCGGATCGCAAAGTATATAACCTTACAGAATTGGGAAACCAAAAATTCAAGGAATATCTGCAACAGCACTTGTCATTGCCAAAGGCTTTAAAATCCTCTTTTGAATTATGTCTCCATTTTTCTAACTTTATACCTGTAATGGAATTGAAAAACGCCCTGACAACTTATGAGGCGGAATTAAACCGAATGATACAAACACAAGTGCAAAAAATAACCGAACTAAAAACCCAGGACCCTGTTACACGGGCATTGTACAACCGCTCGCTTCGTTTGTGGCAGGCGGAGAAGCAATGGCTTAAAGAATTATTAATTATGATTTAAGAGGTTGACGCAATGGAACAATGGCTGGAATATTTAATGTCTAATCCCTCTGCACTTTTAATTGCAGGTATCATCCTGATATTAATCGCCTTCTTCCTCATCAAAAAACTGATCAAACTGGCGGCTCTTTTATTTTTTATTTTTATCGTTATCGCAATTGTCAATTACAAAACCTTTGACCCCAAAACTCTGATGGAAAAGATCAAGCAGGACACCAAAGAATTAAAAGAGAAAAACCGCGAGGATATAAAAAAAGACCTTGACAAGTATAAAGATAAAGTAGTCAAAGATGTCAAAGAAAAAGTCAAAGCGCCCCTCTCCAGATAATCACCCTCATTTTTTAAAATTACTATCTATAAATATTTAACTGTAAATTTCAGGAGGTAACTATGGCCAATTTCCCGATTGAGCCTTTTCGTATTAAGGTTGTCGAACCGATCAAAAAAACAACACGTCAACAACGTGAGCAATTTATAAAAAATGCCGGATACAATGTCTTTAATATTGATTCGGAAAATGTCTATGTGGACTTGTTAACTGACAGTGGCACCGGCGCCATGAGTGATAACCAGTGGGCCGGTATGATGCTGGGTGATGAAGCCTATGCCAACTGCCGCAACTGGAAAAACTTCGAAGCTATTTTAAAAGAGATCACCGGGCTGAAGCACATTATTCCAACCCACCAGGGACGGGCAGCGGAATCAATTTTATTCTCTGCAATTGTAAAACCCGGTATGATCATTCCCAACAATAACCATTTTGATACGACCTTTGCCAATATTATGGAGAATGGCGGCGATCCGCAAAATTTTGTGGATGAACCGGGCAAAGACCCGGAAATCATTCATCCCTTCAAGGGCGATATCAATATTCAAAAACTGGAACATCTATTAGAGGAAAAAGCCGATTCTGTTCCCATTATCATGCTGACGGTAACCAATAATTCCGGCGGCGGACAACCGGTTTCCATGGCCAATATTCGGAAAGTCCGTGATTTGGCGGACAAATACAACAAGCCCTTCTTTTTTGACGCCTGCCGGTTTGCAGAAAATGCTTATTTTATCAAAACCCGTGAACAGGGCTATGAAAATAAAAGCATCAAAGAAATTGCCCAGGAGATGTTTTCCCATGTGGATGGTGCGACAATGTCAGCCAAAAAAGACGGGCTTGCCAATATGGGCGGATTTGTGGCGGTTAATGATGATGCGCTTTCTACTAAGCTAAAGGAAAAATTGATCCTGAAAGAAGGATTTCTAACTTATGGCGGTCTAGCCGGACGTGACCTCGAAGCTTTAGCCCGGGGATTTGAGGAAGTATTGGAGGAAGATTACCTGGAATACCGAATCGGACAGGTACGCTTTCTGGGCGAATTGCTGGATGAATATGGCATTCCCTATTTGAAACCTACCGGCGGCCATGCAGTTTACCTGGATGCCCGAAAATTCATGGACCACATTTCACAAAACTATTTTCCCGGCCAATCGCTGGTGGTGGAACTGTATAAACACGGTGGTGTGCGGGCTGTGGAAATAGGTAGTTTCATGTTCGCGGTACCGGATCAGAAAACCGGTAAAATAATTTATCCGGATCTGGATCTGGTGCGACTGGCACTGCCACGGCGGGTTTACACCAATTCTCATATTCGCTATGTAGCAGAGGTGATCAAAGAAATCTATGATTACCGTCATGAATGCAAAGGTATGAAAATCATTGCCAAAGGCGAATCCAGTCTGCGTCACTTTGTGGCGGAACTGGCCTATATCGATTAGTAACGGGGATTAGTATGTTACAAATGCGGCCTGTTATTATTCAGGTCGCATTTTTTGGGAGTGCATTAACCGTGTTAATGCTTTTTTCAAAGGAAACCTCTTTTTTTGTAGAGCGATCCTTTTAGAAACCAGCCAATAATGGACTTGATCTTTTATCCCTCAATAATGATCAATATTCAATTCGAACACCTCTGTTCAATAATTCAGGAATATATTCCTGAATCGATTTTTCGCTAAGGGGATTATTACGAAGTCTTAAATTAACTCCGGAATTAATATCCGGATTGTCGACCAGGGGCTGAATATCCACAATTTCGTTATCATCACAATCCAACCAGAAAAAGTTTGGCAAATTTTTCAATGGTGACAAATCGCTAATCTGATTATTGCTAATATCTAAATTCTCCAGATTATGGTTCTTTTTCAAAGGCTCAATCATGGTAATATTATTGCCACTAACATTTAACTGCTTTAAAGCATTTAAGCCGGAAACATGGTACACGCTGTAAATATCATTATAGGACAAATCAATTATTCGTAAATTCCACAGTCGAGACAGACTCTGAATGTTACTGATGGTATTGTCACCTAATCTTACTTCTTCCAATTCTGTTAATTCCGATAAAGCAGAAATATCTTTAACCCGGTTATCATTCAGATTAAGGGTATGTAAATTTTTAAAATTTTCAACAACATCAACTGATTGAATATTATTCTGATTGGCATGCAACTCCTTTAACCTGGTTAATTCTGATAAAGAGGCAATTGATTCGATTATATTATCTCTAATATCAAGGATTTCTAATTGTTTTAAATTGGCTAAAGGAAGACAATCTTCAATTGAATTACTGCCTATGAGAACCTGCTCAAGTTTGCCTAATTTTTCTAATGGTGTAATATCAGATATTTGATTGCCATACAATAACAACGCCTCCAAATTGACACAAAATTCAATCCCGGAGATATCTTCAATACCCTGTGACGATCCAAATAGAACTGTAATATCTTCAACCTCCCAGGGCTCAATCTCTCCTTCCGGTTTATTTATCGCATTTCTGATCAGCGTTTCGAAGACCGGATCATTGAATTCCACTTTCTCCGATTTAGTTGGGTTCAGAACACATCCCGTTAAAAAGATCAGCAATAAAAATATGACAACATTCTTCAAAACAACTCCTTTATAAAAATGCTCGATCTTTAAAATTCCCCCATAGAAAAAAAATCCTTTACAACACTGTTATCTGACGATTTTGCCGCCTGAAGTTCGCCTTCAAACAACACCTTTCCCTGGTCTAAAAATATTAAATGATCGGCAATCCGATGAATGCTGGCCAACTCATGGGTAACAATTACAATGGTCATATTCAACTGTTCTTTAAGTTTCAAAATCAGGTTGTCAAGATTTTTACTGGTTACCGGGTCAAGGCCGGCGGAAGGCTCATCGCAAAACAATATTTTCGGATCCATAACAATCGCACGGGAGAGTGCCGCCCGTTTTTTCATGCCGCCCGAGAGTTCTGAGGGCAGTAAATTTATCGCGTGGGAAAGTCCCACCAGTTCAAGTTTTACTTTAATTATCCGATTCATGACTTTAAGAGGAAGTTTTGTGTGCTGCTCCAATGGAATGGCTACATTCTCAGCCACTGTAACTGAATTTAACAGGGCGCCGTTTTGAAAGAGTACACCGGACATTCTCAGGTATTTATCAAATTCATCCAGATTCAGACTAAAGGTCTCTTCGCCAAATATTTTAACCGACCCTTTTTCCGGTTCTGTTAACTTTAATATTGATTTCAGCAATGTCGTCTTACCGCAACCACTGCCGCCAAGGATTACCGTTACTTTATTCTCCGGTATTCGTGCATTCACATCGTGAAGGACGGTTGTGTCGTCATAACTGACTTTCAGGTTTTGTATTTCAATAGCGTTTGACATAATAAGTCCATAGTTTGGAAATCGCTTCCGTCTTTTAATAATTTGTACTTGACAATTGGTAATTTTTCAATCATTTAAACTATTATATTAACTACGATTTTCCACTAGATCATATAAAATAAACTAAATATCGCATCAAAAATGATCACAGCGAATATGGAAACCACCACCGACTGAGTCGTTACTCTTCCAACCCCTTCGGCGCCACCTTCAACCTTCAGACCGAAATATGCGCCAATCAAGACAATATTCCAGGCAAAGAAAAAACTTTTGCTCAACCCAATTGAAATATCTTTAATAGTCAGGACATTGAATAATTGATTAACAAAGGCATTGGCAGACAAATCCAGGTAAGTAAGCGCAACAATCAACCCGCCAAAGATCCCCATGATAATGGAAATAGTGACCAACAAAGGCATACAAAATGTAATAGCGATAAATTTTGGAACGATCACATAGCGAATTGGATTGATCGCCATGGTTTTTAGGGCATCCAACTCTTCAGAGACCTTCATTGTTGCAATTTCCGAGGCAATTGAAGAACCTGAGCGGCCCGCCACAATGATCGCGGTCATCATGGGGCCCATTTCACGGACCATGGAGATTGCCAGCAGGTCAGCCACAAAAATATTCGCGCCGAACTGGCGTAATTGGGCGGCGGATTGCAAAGCTAAGATCAAACCTAAAATAATTGACATTAAAGATATAATCGTAAAGGCGTTAACACCTAACAGAATGCTTTGTTGGAGGACAGCCCCTTTTTTTCTTCCTTTGGTAGAAAACAGGTCAAGAATTGACCAGACTACAACCTCTGAAGTCAACATGAGCATCCCTTTTGTGGAATCAACCATATCTTTAATCCAGAAGTGTACCTGCTCCAGAAAATCTTTTTTACGGCCTTTAATTGTTTCACCCTTTCCTTCTGAACTAAAGGTGTCAATAATTTTCCGGTGTTCATCACGGACATTGATGAGTTCAATCGACTTCGGGGAATTTTCGATTATTTCGCTTAACAGCGCAACCCCGGCGCTATCGATTTTGGCCACTTGTTTCAAGTCTATCGTTTCAAAGGTGCGGTTATCAGACTTCATTTTTTTAAAGATTGACGGTACTTCAAAAAAAGTCAGCTCGGTTTGAAATGATAGAATCGAATTTGATATTTGGTAATGTTTACTCATTGATTTATTTAATAATATAGGTTAACCGCAAAAAGAGACTATGCCGGTTCTGTATGTAGGAATCATCAGTTTTGTTTTTTTTGTTTTGCAAATTTAATTTATAATAAATCGAAATATGTTTGAACAAGCGTAAGTTGAAGACATTTTCCCAGTCAACAGTAATATCTTCCGCCGAATCAAAAGGAAAAAGAGCATCCGCATTGATCATATAGTTCAGGTTAAAGGGCAGTGTAAAATTACCCACCAGGGATAATTCCGTTCCCCGGTTGAACACATCTTCCACTTCCCGGTAGACCTCATAAAACCGGTTGTCCCCGGCATCAAAATAATTTTCGTTCACCATATTGTAAACATTGTTATATAGTTCCTGCCGAATTCCAAAGCCGGTTCTGATGCTGAGATTTGCTTTAGGTGTATTTAACAAACGATAATTGATGCCGACGCCTTCTTTCAGAATCAACGGAAAACCGCTCGCCGTTGTTTTGACTTCATTTACATTCCGATCTCTTTCAATTTCTTCGCCCTCGTTATTCTCTTTTATAAAATTAAATTTGCTAGTGGAATACTTATACCCGGGAAAGAAATGAGAACTCATATCAAATCGCCCGTAAATTCCCAATTTTTTCAATAAAAACAAAACATAGGTGTTTTTCAAGTCAAACTCATCTGCTGACAGTCTTAAATCAATATCAGTACTTTTTGTGAATCCCAATTCCATCAGATTTCGCATATAATAGTAATGGGGCATATTATTGTAGGTAACCCTGTTTTCAAATTGTGATGTCACAACTGTTGTGGTAAAATATTCATCCGCTTCAATTTCATTGCTGGAATTCATATTGAAATTTCCATGCAGGGCGCTGAATACCATCCAGTTATCGGCGATTAGATCGCCTTTTTGGCCCTCCAGCACACCACCGCCTATCATGTGGGTTGGGTTATCATTGTTGTCGACACCGACGACAAGGCTCAATTTCTCCAGCTTCCCTTCTTGCAGATAAATGGTTGTAAAATCACGGTATGTATTAAAAGGTTCGTTGTTTATAGTGATCTTATACAGTCCCGGTTTTAGCATCCAAACTCTGGGCTGCTCTCCCAGCTCTTTTTTCACCGGGTAATGAGTGCCATAACTTTCTCCCGAGACAGCGTCAAATACTTCATATCGTACCTGCCGGTAGTTGCGTTGCTCATCCAATACTTCTACCACCATGCAGGACCAGTCCGGTTCTATTTGAGTGCTGTACATGGGTTTGATTTCCACATTTCTTTTTTCCATTTTCTGCATTTCTGAGCCGGACCCGTATACCAGATCATAAGTACCCTTTTTCAAAGCAATTTCTTCCCCGGGTTGTGCAAATATAACCTCGTCCTTCTGACTAATTATTTTGAATTTTGGCTCATTATCTGATTTTGACAGTGCCGGTATTAAAAGCTTACCCGATTGAACACCTGTTGTATCCGTCACTTTTTCAATATCGTATTTTTGTGTGACCGCCGGACTCTCCTCTTTTTCTTTTCCAAGAAAATGGTCCTGAACCTTGATCGAAAAATGGTCAGCCTCCTCCAGGATCAGATCATTTGCCTTTTGCACGAAACTTTCCAGAGATTCATTAAAGAGCCGTTCTTCACGAACTGCGACATGCTGTACAAGAAATTCTTCCTCTCCTGAGCGGGTCAGGTTTATTTCCATGCTTAGGTGAACTTCATTTATATTATCCGCTTTGATGAGTTCAATATTATTGATCGATGAATTGATTTCATAGTCTGGTCTGACATCCCGAAACGACCGTTGCACCTGGTTAAAAATATTGTAGGCTGACATCCGCTTGGATATTAAGTCAGCAATTCCATCTGATAGATCCGTGGCCCACAGGTCATTGTCGGAATAGGTTATTTTCGGCCCAAAGTGCCGGATCACAATTTTTTTACGGTCATAGGTCCTTGGTATTTGAGTATCATACACAATCGCTGAAACATTAAAGGATTCATCCTGTTTAATATCATTTTGTTCCGAATGGTCAAAATATTGGAGGATATAATAATTTGTAGGTAATGTCGTTCTGAAAAAGCAATTCATGAAACTTACCATCAAAACCAATAATAATAAATTCAATTTTTTCATCTATGGCCTCACCGGTTATTTTAAAATTTTAACGGATTAATGCGGAAGGATTTTCATTGATCTGTCTGGAAAATTCCCGCAAATATTCAACCGTTTCTTCAACATCTTTTATCATGTTCAAAAAATCATCCCGTCCCTTCAGAACGGTCAGATCGATGTGTGTAAAAGTATCATTCACCTGTTTGATTGCAATATTTAAATTATTGATTGAATTGACGATATCCTGGTTGATTAATTTTTTGATTTTTGCTTGCCGGATACTGTCGGTCACCGCTTCCGTATTGGCTAAAATGTTATCAATTTCATCGGACTTCAGGATGTCGTTGATCCTGTTCACTGCCAGGTCAGTAGATACCAGCAGATTCTTCATTTTCGCACTTGCTGTATCGGCATTGGCGACAAAGGATTTTACAGAGACTTCATTCTCTTCGATAATTTGGTTCAAATTTTTCAGTAAATTGTCTGTGGATGTCAGTATACCCGCAATTTTTTCACGATTTGTTTGATTTGTCAGATGATTCAGATTATTGATCAACAGCTCACTTTTTTCAGCAATCACCTCAGCTTTGCCCGTAATATCACTGATCATGCTTTGCCCCGGTTCAATCTCACTGCCGGGTTCTAAAATTTCCGCATCATCAGAGCCACCGGAAATTTCTATTTGCTTTAATCCTGTGATACCCACACCACTCAGAGCAGCTTTAACATCTTCCCGAATAGGCGTACCGGCCTTAACACTGATCTCAACCACAACATCATTTAAATTATCCTTTGTGAATTTAATATTTTCCACTCTACCAATGGTAATTCCATAATATTTCACGGCGCTTCCCAACTGCAATCCATTTACAGAGGTATTATTATAGGTGATGTAATAATAGTCCCTGTTTCTGAACAGAGTCTTTCCAACTACTAAAAAAAGGAAACCCACTAATAAAAAAGTGGACAGAAAGAAGAATATTCCGGCCCTGATCTTTTGCGCTCTGCTAATCATTTATATCTCCATAATTATCAAATCGGTATTCTGTTAATTTATAGGATTACTTAGAAAGTAAAAAGAATATTTATTAATATAAATATCTGTAAAATTTAACTTCGGCTTGTGGAGGACAAGGTTAAGGTTAAGGCTGAGGTTGAGGTTGAGGTCGGCAGAGAGATTCAAACTTCAGAAGATTTTTTCGGCTACAAATTATTTATTGCCGCTGACAGGTTTCTGCGGAAGCGGTCGAATTTTAACCGTTTAAAGACACTTTTTTGAAAAAGTTCACCAAATTTTTCTTCAGTTAAGTCTTTCCATTCCCCGGGTGACCGCTCCAACAATTCTATCCGGTTGTAATAGCTGTTTTCCACTGCCCTGTGTGCCCATTTTTGGTTCCATGGACAGGCTTCGAGACAAATATCACATCCGTAAAGCCAATCCTGCAACCAGGCTGCTTCCGATTTAGTAAATTCACCTTTTTTTTCGATGCTGAAATAGGAAATACATTTGTTCGCATTTAAAACATAGGGCTTTTCCAGCGCACCGGTCGGACAGGCATTCAGGCAGTTCTGACAACTACCGCATTTGGGTTTAATAATTTCATTTTGCCAATCAATTTTTTGATTTAAAATGATCAATCCTAAAAACACGTATGACCCAAACTCCGGAACAATGATTAAACTATTTTTTCCCATCCACCCCAAGCCACTTTCCACGGCATAGGCCTTTTCCAGGATCGGTCCGGTATCCACATATACCCGGCCAAGAATAGTTTTATCATATTCTTTGAATCGTTGTAATATGCGCTTCAGTTTTTTCTGCAATACCTTATGATAATCATCTCCCCAGGCATAGCGGGAAATTTTTAAAGTGTTTGGCTTTCTTTTCTTATTTAAGTAATAATTGTCCGCCACCACAATTACCGATTTTGCCCAGGAAAACTTTACATCAACACTTTTACGTTGCTCAATATTGCGCTCCATCCATCTCATTTCAGCATTAAAGTTACTTTTTATCCAATTTTTATATCTTTCAATATATAAATCAGTTAAATTTGCCCGAGAAACCGAAAAGGCAGATAGATTTTCACAATTAACAAACTTATTAACAATCTGTGTTGATAACTTTCGCATAAGATAATGTTTTATTCCTTCTTTCCTTTTGATTATCAATACTTTCGGCTAACTTGTTCACATTATATCAATATTTAAAACACTGTTTCTAAACGACTTAATCTTTTCAAGGTGATAATTTTAATTTTTATTCACAGTGCTTAATTATTTATATTCATATTGTTTTTATATGTTAACAAGTATATATATATTTTCTTTTTTCATACAATTCATATAATCATTAGATTACCCTGCTAACTTATAAATAAAACATTAAAGGTTTATGAAAAAAAACATACTATTTATTTGCACAGGTAACTCAGTGCGCAGCCAGATGGCCCATGGATTATTCGATTATTTAACCGGTCATCAACACAATGTATACTCTGCCGGCATCACACCGGCCGGTGTTCACCCCCTGACCCGACAAGTCATGTCAGAAATTGGTATTGACATGAGCAGCCACTTCTCTAATCATGTGGATGAAATGCTGGATATTGAATTTGATTATGTGATTGTGCTTTGTGAAATCGCTTTTCTCAGCATTCCAACATTCAAAGGTGATTATCAATTGGTGAAATGGTTTATTGATGATCCGATCCGGGTTCGTGGCCCCAGAGAAAGAAAGCTTCAGGCCTTTACCATGACCCGGCAAATCATCCGGCGCAAGGTGGAAAATTTTATTGACGAAGAAAAACTGAGCTAACAACCGTCTCATTTTTTTGGGGTACTCTGACCGTGTCAGTGTTTAAATCAACACAGTTGATTCACTCCATATCGACGGGATTAGCCCTCATAATCCTTGATGATTTTATCCATTATTTCATTAAGAGCTTTGTCAACCTGACTATGCCCGGGATGAGAATCATAAAAATCTATAATTTCTTTAGCGCCCTGAGCAAAGGGGATCGTGGCCGCAAAATCCGGCACCAATCGCTTGATTTTGGTGTTATCAAAGATCATACTGTGCATTTTATCTCCCAACAAACTATCGCCCCAATCCTTATCATATTTAGCGATTACATCTGACGGAATGTGAACAATTTTCGGTTTTATCCCGGCGGCTTTGGCGACCAATTCAAAGATTTGGTTCCAGGTCAGCAATTCATCGGTTGTAATATGAACTTTTTCACCTATAGCGCGATTGTTTCCCAGCAGCCCGACAAAACCTTTAGCAAAGTCCCGATGATGCGTCAACACCCAAATGGAGGTTCCGTCACCATGAACGATCACCTTTTTGCCCTTGCGCATTCTATCAATTATTGTATAACCGCCATGCATGGGTAATACTGTTTTATCATAGGTGTGAGACGGGCGCACAATTGTGAAAGGAAAACCAAATTCCCGGTGGGCTTTCACCAATTTTTTTTCACAGTCGATCTTGTTGCGGGAATATTCCCAGAAGGGATTAGCAAGCGTGGTGGATTCGGTAACCGGGAGATTTCCCGGTGGCGTTTGATAAGCAGATGCACTGCTGATAAAAATGTATTGGCTTGTCCGGTTCCGGAATAGTTCAATATCCCGTTCAATCTGGTCCGGTGAAAAAACAACCCAGTTGACAACAACATCAAAGGTCTGTTCCCCAAGTGCTTTTTCCACTGCTTGCTTATCATTGATATCCGCTGTAATAGTTTTTGCCCCTTTGGGTAGCGGGCGAAAACTTTTACCTCTGGTTAAGAGATAAAGATCAATGCCCCGGTGAACAGCAAGTTGTGAACTGGCTGAACTGATGGTTCCAGTACCACCGATAAATAATACTTTCATAATTTCCTCAAAATTTTTTAACCAACTCTTTATTTAAGATAGACACCCCAACTCAAGGTTGCAGACTGACCCGGATTCAGAATCATCAGATCATCACCGGAATTCAGTGAATTAATATTGCCGGACAATGGTTCAATCGCAATTGATTCTCTGTCTGGCGGTGTATAAATCAGTAAGAAATTGAATTTATGGCTACCGGTTTCCTGCCAAATATTAATCGTGCAGTTTTCCGTCTCATCGGTAAGTTCCGTATTCATGATCCGTTCCTGGCGTGGAAACTGGAACCCATTATCAAAGACCCGGCCGCGAATTTTTCCCGGCATTATAAATTCCGAATTCGCTTTGATCTCTCCCAAGGGGACCAGTTGCTTATTTAAAACCGTTTCTTTTTCTGTGGGGATCATCATTTTTAATTCATCAACTTTTTTATCAAATCTGAAATAGGGATGAACGCCATAGGCAGCCGGCGCTTTTCTGTCGCCTTGATTTTCAATTGTCGTTTGGCTTGTGAATCCTTTTTCTGATAAAGTATACTTAATACTTATTTTTAAAGAAAAAGGATAGCTATCTGTAAATTTTTCTGTATTGAATACAAAAGTGATCGCCGCTTTATGCTTTTTTATTATTTCTGATTCTAATTTCATCGGTTGATTATAGAGGAACCCGTGTAAAGCGGCATTCAGCTGCCGGTCATTGATATCAAATTGATAACTCTTTCCATCAAAATGATAAATCCCTTCGGGTAATCGTCCGGCAAAGGGAAATAAGGGTGCATTATAAAATCGGTCATGATTATCAAACTCTTCTTTTGTCCTGTAGCCTTTTATTATTGAATATAGTTTTCCCTTTTTCTCCAATACCATCTCATTGACATTGGCGCCGTAATCAGGCACAATGGAAATATATTCACCGCTTTGGTGGTTAATCAATCGGATTGTTTTCAGATTATTCTTCCGGGTCTCTTTTATTTCAAACTTTTTATTCACGTTTCACCTATTTCAATATAAAATCATTTTTGTTTTATCAATTTCTTATATTTTTATGCTAATTTTATAAATCTTTAGTCAATTCCCCTTAATCATTAACTCTCTTTTTATTTTTAATCTTTTTTTAAAGAACAGCGCCTTTTTTCCTGATAATTACAGTAGATGAAAGAAAATAAAAATGTGTAAACCAAAAAAATATAATAACCCTACCACCGACGACTCAGTTCAACATTATCTGGATGAATTGTCAAAAATTAAATTGCTGGATAAATATACCCTTCTTCGCCTTCATGAAAACATCAATTCCAGTTATTACAAAGACCATCAAATTCTAAACAAAATTTCCAATAAATTAATTGAGGATCTGGATATTAATTAGGTCTTTCCCAGGCGGTTGTTATTAACCCCAAAAATTTAAAATTATGCCTTGAACACCATCTAATTTATTGTAAATTATTCACAATTAAAAGTTGGTTAATAAAAATTTTACTAAACCCTGTAAAGGAAGTAATCATGAGGCGATATTTTCTATTTACCTTGATTTTATTGATCGGTTGTCAATCCGCTCCGGAATCATTTACTCTTACCCTGATGAGTTATAATGTCCGTCACGGTGTATCCATGCACTGGAAGCCGGCGATAAAAGACCAGGCTGCAATCATTAATGCGCAATCCCCTGATTGGGTAGGTCTGCAGGAAATCGATCACCTTTGCCGGCGATCTAATACCATTGACCAAACCAGTGAATTTGGCGATCTTACCGGCATGCGTGGCTTTTTTGGAAAATTTATGGATTTTGACAGTGGCCGGTATGGTATGGCCGTGCTCAGCAATCTTCCGGTAGTGAAAACAAAAATTTTAGAACTGCCGGAAGGTGCAGAACCGCGAGTCGCCATCATTCAGACAGTAAAATTGAATAAAAAGCTAAAACTTGCGCTGGCCAATGTTCATTTCGACTGGACGACTTCTGACTATCGAATATCCCAGGCACAAACCCTGATCAGCTATCTCGATAAACTGCAATTACCAACCATCGTGCTGGGTGATTATAATGCCAAACCCGGTTCGCCGACTTTAAAATTATTCATGGATTCGGGATTCCAACCGGTAAAAAAGAAAGAAAACCAGCTCACCTGGCCGGCTGAAAATCCCACTGTTGAAATCGATCATTTTTTCATAAGAGGAACCCGGAAAATCAACATTTCACCGGAATTCATAAAAGTTTTAAATGAACCGGAAGCATCCGACCACCTACCCGTTGTGGCGAGACTTAAAATTCTGAGGAAATAATTCATGTTGAAAAATAGTGTTTTTGTTCTCTTATTTTTTCTGTCCTCACTTTTTGCCAATGAGCAATCAACCAAATTCGGGTTCTTCGCCGGCATCAATGCTTCCGGTGTTTTCGGACAGTATATGACCAATGAAATTTTTAAAGCCGGCCCTTCTTTAGGTATCGAGTTGGTCCGGCCTCTTCAGTCCAATCTCTATTTTCGCACCGGCCTGCAATGGACCCGCAAAGGATTCAAAACCGGAAAGATTAAATCCGAGGATTATATTGACCGCAAAGAGCGGTATTATTTTATTGCCGACTACTTGGAAATTCCCTTTTTGCTCCAGTTTCACGGCACTGTTATAGATATCAGCGGTAACTGGGTGGCTGGTTTGGGTGCCGGACTGAATATTCATAATTCTGCTAAAACTAAGATTGATAAACAATCGTTTCGTGAAGATGTTGATATTGATATGCGTATTTTTGATATGCTCGTTATCATCGGGGCAAACAAAATGCTAACCCAACAGCTGTCTCTGGACTTTCGCGGTTCCGCCGGCCTTATTCCCTACAACAAAAACAGTGATGTTTTGGGAAAACGCCATGCCAGTTTAAATCTCACTTTCGGCTATTATTTCTAATTGCCATTGATTAAATATTTTCATAATTTAAATTAATTATTTAAATCTTGCTGCATTATTTTTTTAAACAAATATTTTATTTTGGGGGAATTATGAAATAATTTATTCTGATTCTTTTTATTTTTATCTTCACCATTAACTCCCACTCAGCAGAGATACATACTGTTAAGGATGCCGGTTTTTATTCCATCAATTGGAAAACCGGAAATATCCCCACAGGCATTTATTTTTACCATTTGGAAAGCGACGGTTTTTCATCAGTAAGAAAGTGTCTGTATGTCAAATAGTATTCCAAAGGTTAAACAAGGGAGCAGGGTGGTTGATTAACAATTTGAAGCACTTTTTAGTTGTCGACCGTGTCGGTGTTTGAATCAACACGGTTGATTCACTCCATTGAGTTGGAAAAAAATCCCGGTCAAAGCCGGGATTTTCTTTTACGTAAACAATGAATATATATTAACTGGTTCTTTTAAAATAATAGAATGAATTTTACATCCGGCTTGCTTGGCGGTAATCACACCGAAATAGGTTTCATCGCTCAGCACTTGCAGTTCCTTGTTTTTCTGCAGGGCCTCTTTTTCAATTTGCGAGAGGTCATCCATATTTTTGGGAATTAGCAGTTTTGCTTTTTCCAGTCCGGTTTTAGCTAATTTTTCCGAATCGAAATCATTCTGATAAGTATTGCTCATATCAGGAAAGCGAACACCGTAGCGGTCATCATTCACACCCCGCAGGGGATTTAATCCCGACATATTGACATGATCGGTGATCAGAAAACCCTTCAGCTTACTTTCACCCACTTCCCGGCCCCTGCCGATAAAAATGATGGATTTAATCTCATTATCAACCAATTCTCTGACAATATTTTTTTCCATGTTTAACTGCTCTTCAATGATATGGAAAAAAAGGATGCCTTTGGTTTCAAAGATGCTCATATGGCAGGCAGCAAACTCCCTTGTTAAAGTTGGATCTGTAAACCCAAGGCTTGCCGGTGAAAAACTGCTGATTATGGCTCTTGTGATTTTATTTTTTGGTATGTCTGTAATTAATTTTTTCATTACGCGCTTTCAATCTGTATCGTTTATAATCAAGCCATTGTTCCAACTCTCGCTGTTTGTTTTTTATCTGCTTGATCTGCTCGATTAAAATTCCCCTGTCAAGACTGGATTTCACCACCAGATTTTCAATGGATTCAATTTCATCTTCCGAAAAAATAAAATCAGGGCCATTAGTATCTTCCACATGAAACATAATTTCATCAGTTTCATCAATTGCGATTGACAATATCTGCTCCTGAGACAATTCCTCCTTACTCTCCAGTTCATTATAAGTGCTGATCACATTATTATTCAATTGGTCGGAAAGATTACGATATTCCTCAGCGATCGTATTAATGTGATTCATCACCTCTTTCATGTCTTTAAAACTTGTTTTTTTCATAAGAAGAGTACACCAAATTCATGAATTACGTTAACAAAAAATTCATCTGTAAAATATAAAATCAATATACCGATCAGCGGAGAGAGGTCAATAGTGGAAAATTGCGGAATTATCCCCCGTATTATCATGAGGTACGGTTCCACAAAACTGCTGATAAACCGTGTATATTCATTGTAATTGTTCATTCTCAGCCAGGCCAAAACCGTATCGATAATGATCAGAAAAATATAAATATTGATCAGAAAAGTTAACAGTTTTGCTAAGGCGATAAAGAAATATCCAAAAATAAACACTTATATTACTCCTCAAAATCCTCTTCAAATTCTAATTCTTCTTCTTTTTCTACCCGTGTCACAGCCGAAATTGCATCATCGTCATCAAGCCGGATCAATTTCACGCCTTGGGTATTTCTGGCAATCGACCGAATTCCCGATACGCCCAGTCTGATCAGAACACCTTTTTCAGTGATAATCATCAGATCGTCATCGTCAACAACTTTCAGTAATGCCAGCATTTTCCCGTTTCGAATTGATGTTTTTATGGTAATCACACCAACACCGCCACGTTTAATGACCGGGTAATCTTCAATGGCAGTACGTTTTCCATAGCCATTTTCACAAATTGCCAGCAGGGTGCCTTCTTCACCTTTTGTGACGACCATTGAAACCACTTCATTGCCTTTTCCCACCAGGCGAATACCGCGAACACCACCGGCAGAGCGGCCCATTGGACGACAATCTTTTTCATGGAATTTAATTGACTTGCCGTAAGATGTTCCCAGAATCACATAGTTTTCGCCATCCGTAATTGATGCATTGACAATTTCATCGCCATCTTTGAGTCCGATTGCCTGAATTCCCGTTATTCTTGGGCGGCTAAATTTTGATAATTCGGTTTTTTTCACCTGTCCTTTTTTCGTGGCAATGATCATATATTTATCATCGGGAAAATCACGAGTGCTGATAAAGGCTTTTGTGAATTCCCCTGGTTTGACCTGAAGTAAATTTACAATGGCACGTCCACGGGAATTACGGGTACCGGCAGGAATTTCATGAACTTTCAACCAATAACATCGTCCCCTGTTAGTCAGGAACATGATATAGTCATGGGTACTGGCGATAAAAAGATCTGTAATATAATCATCATTTTTCGTGGCGGCGCTGCGGCTGCCCCGTCCGCCCCGGCGCTGGGTTTTGTAAGAAATTACCGGTGTCCGCTTGATATATCCGTTATCGGAAATGGTGATCACCATATCTTCTTCAGCGATCATATCTTCAACGGAAAAATCTGCAGAATCCGCCTGAATTTCAGTTTTTCTTTCATCGCCATAGTTTTTAATCACTTCCTGCATTTCATCTTTGATGATCTTGAATTGTTCACTCTCATTTTCCAGGATGAATTTCAAACGTTCAATGGTTTTCATGATCTCTTCGTATTCTTCGATCACTTTATCCACTTCCATTGAGGTAAGTTTTTGCAGACGCATGTCAAGGATGGCTTTGGACTGAATTTCCGACAGTTCAAAGGTTGACATTAAAGCATCTTTGGCTTCATCGGGTGAATTTGAACCACGAATAATTTTGATCACTTCATCAATATTTTCCAGAGCAATTTTCAGCCCTTCCAGAATATGGGCTTTCGCTTCCGCTTTTTTCAGGTCATATTGGGTTCGCTTAATTACCACTTCATGACGAAAAGATATAAAATTAGTAAGAACCTGTTTCAGATTTAACCGTTTCGGAACACCATTGACCAGGGCCAAAATATTGATACCAAAACTTTCTTCCAGTTGTGTATGTTTGAATAATTGATTTAAGATCACTTCGGGATAGACATTTTTTTTCAGTTCCACAACGACTTTGATTCCGGAACGGCCGGATTCATCTCGCAGATCGGTAATGCCTTCGACAATTTTTTCTTTGACCAGTTCCGCAATACGTTTCAGCAATTTGGATTTATTAACCTGGTAAGGTAATTCGGTGATGATAAGTTTCGCTTTACCGTTTTTCAATTCCTGAATATCGGCTTTACCACGAATTTTTATCACACCTTTTCCGGTTTCATAAGCCTGTTTGATGACGCTTTTTCCCATGATCACACCGTGAGTGGGAAAATCCGGGCCTTTGATAAATTTCATCAGGTCTTCGATTTCACAGTCCGGATTATCGATCTGATAAATACAGGCATTCAATACTTCTGTCAGGTTATGAGGAGGAATGTTGGTTGCCATTCCCACCGCGATACCGCTGGAGCCGTTCGTCAGTAAAAATGGAACAGTGGTTGGCAGCACTGTGGGTTCCTGCAGGGTATCATCAAAATTCGGTGCAAAATCCACGGTTTCTTTGCCTAAATCCGACAATAATTCCTGGGAGATTTTGGCCATTCGCGCTTCTGTGTATCGCATTGCCGCGGCACTATCACCATCAATAGAGCCGAAATTCCCCTGCCCGTCTACCAAGGGATACCGCAGGGAAAACTCCTGCGCCATTCGTACCAGTGAATCATAAACTGCCGAATCACCATGGGGGTGGTATTTACCTAAGACTTCTCCCACAATTCTTGCACATTTTTTCGGACCGGTTCTGTGTGTCAGGTTTAATTCTGACATACCGTACATAATTCTTCGATGTACCGGCTTTAATCCATCCCGCACATCCGGCAGGGCCCGGGAAACAATTACTGACATGGAGTAATCGAGATAAGCCGATTTCATTTGGTCGTCAATTTCGACCTTTTCAATTCTTTGATTTTTGTATTCTAAATTTTTAGCCATATCTATATATCCAGATTTTTAACATATTTCGCATTTTTTTGAATAAAATTCCGTCTTGGCGGTACATCATCTCCCATTAACATGGAAAAGGTTTTGTCCACAATCGCCGCATCTTCAGCACTTATCTGTTTCAGCAATCGTTTATCCGGGTCCATAGTTGTTGTCCAAAGCTGATCAGGATTCATTTCCCCAAGACCTTTGTAGCGCTGAATGTCTATTTTTGCAGTATCACCATCAGCTTGTAACTCTTTTATCATTTTAATACGCTGATCATCGGTATAAACGTAATGTTCCTTTTTCCGGCGTTTGATTTTGTAGAGAGGTGGCTGTGCAATGTAGATATTGCCGTTTTCAATCAATTCCGGCATATAGCGGTAGAAAAAAGTGAGTAGAAGAGTCATAATATGACTACCGTCCACATCAGCATCGGTCATAATGATAATTTTATGATACCGTAGCTTTTCCAGATCAAATTCATCTTCACCAAAACCGGCTCCAACAGCAGTGATCATGGTGCGAATTTCTTTATTATTGAGAATTTTATCCAGTCGTGCTTTTTCAACATTCAGGATTTTTCCACGTAAAGGAAGAATCGCCTGAAAAGCCTGGTCTCTCCCCTGTTTGGCACTACCACCCGCGGAGTCACCCTCCACTAAGTATAATTCACATAATCTTGGATCTTTTTCCGAGCAGTCGGCCAGTTTTCCCGGCAAATTGCCAACATCAAGGGCGCTTTTTCTTCGGGTTAATTCCCGGGCTTTGCGGGCCGCTTCACGGGTACGTGCCGCGACCAGGGATTTATCAATGATTTTTCTCGCCGGGCCGGGATGTAATTCCAGGTATTCATTAAGATGATTTGTAACCAACTTATCCACAACACTCTTTACTTCAGAATTACCCAGTTTGGTTTTCGTCTGGCCTTCAAATTGCGGTTCCTGGACTTTCACTGAAATAATTGCAGTTAACCCCTCACGAACATCTTCACCGGAAAGAGCAAAGCCTTCTTTTTTAAATAATCCGTTTTTCTGGGCGTAAGAATTAATCGTCCGGGTCAGCGCCGTTTTAAAGCCGGATAAATGGGAGCCGCCTTCAATGGTATTGATATTATTCACAAAAGTCAGAATATTTTTACTGTAAGAGGTGTTGTATTGCATGGCGACTTCAATGGGAACATTATCCATTTCACCTTCAAAATATACTGGTTCATCAATAATGGCCGGTCGGGATTCGTCCAAATATTTTACAAATTCTTTTAAGCCACCGGAAAATTTAAACTCACTTTTCTGCTTTTTTCCCTCTTCATCACGACGTTCATCGTTAATAATAATGCGTAATTCCTTGTTTAGGAAAGCCAATTCTCTGAGTCTATCTTCCAGAATTGTATATTCCATATCAGTGGTTGTGAATATCTCGGCATCGGGTTTGAATCGGATATAGGTTCCGGTTTTGTTTGTCTCACCAATAACTTCGATATCTCCCTGGGGAAATCCTTTTTTATAGGTTTGTTTATGGATTTTTCCGTCCCTGTACACAATCGCTTCCAGCCATTCTGCCAGAGCATTCACAACAGATATACCGACACCATGTAATCCACCGGAAACTTTATAGGAATCTTTATCAAATTTTCCGCCGGCATGCAAGACTGTCATCACCACTTCCAAAGCGGATTTATTTTTATCCTTATGGAGGTCCACAGGAATACCGCGGCCGTTATCCATAACACTCACACTGTTATCTTCATGAATAGTCACTTCGATTTTCGAACAGTAACCGGCCAGGGATTCATCAACCGAGTTATCAACAATTTCATAGACAAGGTGATGTAATCCTCGTCGACTGACATCTCCAATGTACATTGCCGGTCTTTTCCGAACAGCTTCAAGACCTTCCAGTACTTTAATTCCATCTGCGTTGTAATTTTTTGCCATAATTTTTCTTACCTTAATACTATATCATTTATGTTCGTTCCTTTTAGCAAGTTGTTGATTTTATTGAGAATTTCAGATTTTTGGAATACCAGTTCATTACGCCAAACCGGTGAGTCAACCTTAACAATCAACTTACCATAGGATATTTTTTCTGCTTTTGTATGTTTTGCTATATTTTCTCCCACCACTTTTGGCCAGAGAAAAAGCGCTTCATTCTGTCTTACCGGAGTTTCAATACCATATTTTTTAATTAAATGTTCAAATATTTTGTTAATTTTTCCTGACATTAACCAACATTTCCATTTAATTCAATTAGTTTATAATTCCGTGCCCCCAACATCTCTTTTTCTTTTTCAATATGATCCAGGCTGGTAGATGTCACAATGGTCTGGTTATCATTACTGATCTCCCGTATGGTTCGTAAGCAATGGTCGGAATCCAATAAAGCAAACAGATCATCCAGCAAATAAATAACTGAGGCCTGTAACATTTTTTGAATATATTGTCCCTCAGCCATTTTAAGCGCAATCAGCGACACTTTGTGTTCTCCCTGGGATGCAATCTTTTTAATCTCTCTATTGTCAAAATACACGTCAATATTATCCAAATGCGGGCCATATGACGTCCTTCCTAATATAACATCTTTTGTTATTTTTTCCTTTAATTTATTGTGATATTTTTCATGAAATTTTTCATCTTTTGCCGGTGACCTGAAATTTACTCTTAATTCACATCCATAACTAAAATGGGAAACTTTGTGTATTTCCTCTTTGAATAATTCGTTGAAATCTTTTATAAAGCGGTCTCGTTTGGATACAATGGTAAAGGCATCCTGAATCATCAACTCATCAATACTTTCCAGCAAGGTATCATAACCCAGGTCTTTTACTTCCCTTTTTTTTTTCAATAAACTATTGCGCTGTTTCAGACTACGATTATAGGCTAATAAAGAACGAAAATATAAATTATCAGTCTGAGAGAGAATTTTATCAACAAAACTGCGTCTTTCGTTGGGAGATCCTTTGGTGATTTTTTCATTGTCAGGTGTCAGGCTGATCACCGGATATTTTCCAATAATATCCCTTTTCTTTTCCAGTATTTGTTGATTGATCAGAATTCTTTTGCCTTCACTTTTGACATAATTCAGATTCAGTTTATCCGTTTCTTCCCCATTGACAAATTCCCCATAGATCTGAAAAAAATCATCATCATTGCGAATCACCTCACGGTCATTACCGGCCCGGAAACTCTTTGTGTACGCCAGGTAATGAATGGATTCCAGTACAGATGTTTTCCCCGAACCGTTTTTTCCCAGAATAAAATTTAAATTTTTATTAAAAGAAAAATCGATCTCAGAAAAATTTCTGAAATTTTTCAATAAAATCTTACTGATATGCATTTATTTTTTTTGGTGAATCCTTTAGCTGTTTTCCAATCGAATCGGCATGATGATCATGATCAATTCTTCATCTTCCAGTTGCTCTTCGGGAATAAGCAGATTTGGACTTAAAGGCGTATCCATTTTCATTATCGCTTTAACAGTATCAATATTATCCAGCAACTGAATGAAATATTCAGCATTGAATCCCAACTCAAGGGGTTCGCCGGAATATTCAAGATCAATTTTTTCTTCAGCACTGGAGTAATTTTCATAGCTGAGTGTGGAAATAACAGATTTTTCCGGGTCCATTTTCAGGGATATCTGTTTAGTTTTTTGATTGGAAAAGATGGATACACGTTTTAGAGTGGAAGACATTTCTACCGTGTCGATTGTCGCTACTTTTTCATTATTGTAAGGAATAACATTTTCATAATCGGGATATTGTTCATTGATCAGCCGTGAGTAAATCAGGTAATTGTCAATATCCACTTTGATGTGGTTTTCACCGATTTCAATTTTTAGGGAACCGTCACCATCCAGATATCCCAGTAAAAGGCTCAGGAATCGTTCCGGAATAATGACTGATCCTTCATAATCTTCCGAGGTAAAATTGGTATTCTTTATGGCTACAAATTTATGAACATCAGTAGCAACAAATTTAATTTCATTTCGTTTGATTTCGCAAAGAACACCCAGCAGCGCCGGTTTTAATTCATCCCGGCCTACCGCGATAATTGATTTACGGATCATACGATTGAGAATTTCTTTATTGATTTCTACAACATTTGAGTTGGTCACCACCGGCAAAGAAGGAAATTCTTCTGATGATCTGCCATTGATATCATAATGACCTTTTTCGGAAATAATTTTTACACGGCCATCTTCTTCAGCTTTGAGTTCGATCCTGTCCTCTTCAATCTGATTGACAATTTGTTGCAGAATTACAGCGGGAACAGCAATAGTTCCGTCCTGAATTCCATCAACTTCCAGACTCATTTTCATAGAAACATTGAGATCTGATGCACGCAATTGAAGCTCGTTTCCTTCCAGTGTAAATAAAATGCTTTCTAAAATGGGCATTGTTGTCCGCGAAGGAACCACTTTAGCGATTTTTTTTATATTGTTATTTAGAGAAATTCTCTCTGCTGAAAAATGCATATTATCTCCTTTATTGTCAGAAATTCACTATAAAGTATTTTAATAAAATCAAAAAATCAAAACAAGATATAAATAATAGATAATAAGATTGAATAAGAGCTTTTTATTTATATTAGTCTGTTGATTTGTTGATAAGTATGCTTTTCTCCTCTGAGAAACAGTGGTAATATGTTACTGGTTTCTGTTGATAAAATTTTCATGATTTGGGATAAACTCATAATTGAATTTTTACCTGTTTACGACTTGATTGTTAATCACACTTTTTAACACTTTTTCCATATCCTGTTGATAAGTTTGTTAATCTCTGATTTCAATGATGAAATTATCCCGCAATGATTCAACCCAATCTTCGTATATCTTCTGTTTTTTCATCTCTTTAGCCCAATTCCTAATAGTATTATAGGAGTCATCATAGACATTATTGAGACGAATGATATGAAAACCCTGTTCAGTGCGAAATACATCGCTCATTTCACCAATATCCAGGGTATCCAGCACTTCAATAAATTCCGGATTTTCAATTTGATTTTTTGAAATCCTTCTGATTCTTCCCTTGGTTTTTTCCAGGTCCACATCATCACTGTATTTAACTGCGGCGGAATCAAAACTTATTTCTTTTGACTCTATTTCTTTTTTGATTTTCAATGCTTTCTGTCTGGCTGTATCAATATTTCTATCTGATATTTTTTCCTGGATTAAAATATGGCGAACATTGATCTTTTCACCTTTGCGCTCGATCATCTGAATGATATGGTATCCAAATTCCGATTTGACAATATCACTTATTTCACCGGGATCCAGTTTAAAAGCAGCTTCTTCAAAGGATTTTACTAAATTTCCACGCTCAATAAATCCCAACTCACCACCGTTTTTAGCAGAATTTAAATCTTGCGAGTACTTCATTGCCAATTTTCCAAAATCTTCTCCCGCCTCTATCAATTGATACAATGAATCAATTACCTGACGGGCTTGACTATCTTCATCCTCACTGGCTTTTGGTTCAATCAGAATATGACTAAAATCAAGGCTGGGAGGAATATCCGGAATAGAGTCTTTATATTCTTTTTTAAACTGTTCAACTTCCCGCCTGGAAATTGTGACATCCATAGACTTTGATTGCTGCAGGTTTTGCACGATTAACCGGTTTTTTACCACATCACGATATTCTTTACGGATTTCCGACATGGGTTTTCCCATGATTTCCACTACCTTACTCTCTCCACCAGCCTGGGAAACCATTCCCTGCATCTGTTGTTCCAGCATAGCTTCAACATCTCTGTCTTTTACTTCGATTGATTCTATTTTTGCCTGCTCTAATAATATTTTTTCATCAATCAAATTTTGCAGAGAACGCTCTTTCAATATTTCAAATTGTCTCGGATTTTTGTTGGGATTAATTTTATATTGTGAAGCTGTCATACGGGCATATTGCTCAATATCACTTTTCAAGATCACATGTTCTCCGACTATTGCTGCGATACCATCTATAACATCCTGTCCAAAACAGAGTATCCCAATCAACACTGTAATTATCAATCTTTTTTTAATCATCTTTTTCTTAACAACCCTTCCAGTTTTTCTTCTTTTATTTCGTAATCCGCTATGGAAAAAATACTATCAGTAAACATTATGTATTCTGTTTTATTTTTCTGCTGCGTTAACTTTTCATAGATCTCATCCCGCAACAAACTTAATGGCAAATAGTCACCTTTTTTATAACTATCTAAAATTTCAATAATATGAAAACCATAATTTGTTGAGATCGGGCCAACTACTTTTGAAGTTGACTTTTCAAACAATTCAGCATGAATGTCTTTAACAACCTCACCTTTTTTGATAAGTCTGGTTTCAAAATCATATTCCTCGTACAGTTTCTTTTTTTCTTCCATATCATAAGAGGACTGTAAAATTGATTTTAAGGTATTGGCATCATTGTAATCTTTAACATAAACATGGCGAATTTTTAAGGCATCATTATCCAATTTATAAATTTCTTTATTGGTTTTGTAAAATTCTTCTATCTCATTATTATTAATTGTAACATTGGATTGAAAATGGTACTTAAGATATTCATCAATTACAAGACTGCGCAAATAATCATCAACTTTTTTCTGTAATGTTTTATCCTTATCAAAATGCTCTTTTTTTGCTTTTTGAAAGAGAATTTCATCCTTGACCCATTTTGTGATTATTGATTGGATTGTAGCGCGGTCAAGTTTTAAATTGACCTTTTTAGCTTCCAGAATATTAGTAATATCATCTTTTGTCAGATAACTATCATTTACTCTGGCGATATAGTTTCCCTGCTTATCCTTTCTGCCGCAAGTGACCATCAGGATAAGCAAGGAAATAATTAATAAATTTTTGCTCATTTTATTTCTCAATATTTACAACATCCCAATAGATTTTATAATTATATTTCTTTTTTAAATCTTCCAGTGATTTATTTTCATTCTCTTTTCTTTTATTGGATCGGATTATGCTTTCAATTGAGCGTTTAACGTCTGAAAAGTTTTTTGGCTTTGCTTCAATTTTGTCGTAAACTTTTATAATTGCCACGCCTTTACCGGCATCAATCAGGTCCGGATGTATTGTATTTTTCGGCGTTTTCACGGCAATTCTACCAATATCTCCATATTGCGCTGCAGTAATTTTTCCCAGGTATCCCGGCTTTTCTTTTTCTTTGAAACGCTGTGTCAGTTTTTCTGAATAACTATCAAATTTATCTTTGTTATCTAGGACTTCCTGCAATAATTTTTCGGCTTCTTCCCGGTCTTCCATGTAAATTTCCCGGACTTCAGCCCGTGGTGCCGTCATATACCGCTTTTCTTTATTGTCTTCATAATATTGTTTAATCTCAGCTTCAGTTACTTCAATATCCTGGTTCATCAGTTCTTTTTTGTATTCTTTAACTGTCAGGTTACGTTTGCTGGATTCAATATTTTGTTTGTAGTCCTCAGTGAGTTCGATATCACTTTTCTTAAATTTATCCAGTAACATTTCAGTGACAAATAATTGCTCAACAACATTTTCAAAATAACGTTCATTTAAATATTGGGGTGGAAGTCTGAAATGAGTATTCTCTATTTTCTCAATGATTTTTTCTATAGATAACGGATCACCTTTGTAAGTGCCGACAGATTGCGGATCATCAAGGGATTCTAAAATTTTAATCTCACTGTAAAGGGACTGTTTACCCATAGACTCCCGCTTCTTATTGGCATTTTCTAACAGTGTGTTAACTGCCTTCTTATCAATATTAAAGTCATATTCTTTTTTTAGTTTATCAATTTTTTCCCGATAAGTATTCTGCAGTTCATCTCTGTGTTTAGCAATCAGTTTATTTTTAATATTGTCTTTTTCTTTTTCAAAGGATTTAATCGAATTTTTTCGAATATCAACCACTTTGATAACATGAAATCCAAACCTGGATTCTACCGGATCTGAAATTTCATTTTTCTCCATGGAAAAGGCTGCCTGTTCAAAAGGCGGTACCATTCTGCCAACACCAAAATATCCAAGATTGCCGTGTTTGCCGGAATTTTTATCATCTGAATATTGCTGAACCAAAGCACTGAATTCTTCGCCGGATTTTGCTTTTTGGGAAATTTCTTCGGCTAATTTTCTGGCTTCTTCTTTGGTGCGGTCTACAGCATCATTGGTTTCATTCCACTGAATTAATACATGATTGGCATTGATTTCTGTACCCATTTGATTATAAAAATCAATCATTTTCTCTTTCGTTATGATTGAATCCAAAATCGTTCTGTCCAGATAATATCTGACATTTGCCTGGGCCATGAATTTATCCAGTTCTTTTTTTAATTCTTTATTCTTTTCAAAGTAATTTATATCTTCCGCCGCATCAATCAGTAACTGATTTTCCGCCCAGTTTTCGATTTGACTAATTTTTGATTCTTCAGGAACTTTGATAAATCTTTCCCGTGAGTAGGTGTCAAAAAAATCCAGTATTGAATAATAGTTGCCGTCAATTCTAAGCAAAGTGTCATTTTCAGGCTGTTTTCCGCAATTGATTGTCAATAAAACTAATAAACCAAAAATTACAATGTTTCTAAATTTCATCTTTAATTACTCTCCTCTTTTAGATTTTTTTCGTTGTATAAATTAAATTTTCGATACAGTATATCCAAGAATTGTTTTGTTCTCTCTAATTGATTCTCAGTAAGCTGTAATATTATTTTTAAGTTTATATCAGGCAGAAACCTATAGGTTAGGTCTAATTGCTGACAAACACCAATAAATTTTTGAAAGATTTTCTCAGTATCTTCTCCTAATATGTGATTTTCACCAAATTCCAATTTTATTTCGTCATCAGTATATGTAATGCGTTTTATGCCGATTTGTTCGGCAATAAATTTAATTTTTGTAATTTTAAATAAGCGCTCGCCCTGAATATCCGGTTTTCCGAACCGGTCTTGCAATTCAAGATAGAGTTTTTCAATATCTTCATAATTTTCAATTTCCGCCAGTCGTTTATAAAAATTAAGGCGTAATGATTGAACCTCTATGTAATCTTTTGAAAAATAGGCCGCTTTCGGATAGACAATATCAGTCAGTGTTTTTTTATCTTCTTTAGCAAGAATTTCATCCACTGCTTGTTGAGTAAATTCTTTATCTTTGAGTTCTTTCATTACTTTCTGCAGCATTTTAATATACAATTCATAACCAACCGCTTGAATATTTCCCGCCTGCTCGACACCAAAAATATTGCCCGCTCCCCGAATTTCCAAATCTCGCAACGCGATACTGTAGCCGGAGCCCAGGGATGTATACCGTTTGATTGTTTTCAGCCGTTTCACAGCATCCGTTCTTAATCTCGAGATTCCCGGTGTGATCAAATAGCAATAAGCCCGCCGGTTTGTTCGACCCACTCTGCCACGGAGTTGATACAATTGCGCTAAGCCAAAACGATTGGCATTATTAATAAAAATAGTGTTAACATTGGGAATATCTATTCCCGATTCAATAATTGCCGTAGTCACTAATATGTCAATTTCATGATTTATAAAATCATTCATCACCGGTTCCAGTTCATGTTCTTTCATTCTTCCATGTGCATGACTAATTTTTAAATCGGGAAAAAGTTCCATTAATTTTCCGGTAATATTTTTTATGGATTTAATTTCATTGTGTACGAAATATACCTGTCCGTTTCGCTTGATCTCCCGCTCGATTGCCTTTTTGATAATGTCGTCTTTGAACCGTATGATTTCCGTAATGATCGGAAGACGAAATTTTGGCGGTGTATTGATCTGTGAAAAATCACGGGCGCCAATCATACTGAAATGTAATGTTCTTGGAATAGGCGTGGCTGTAAGTGACAATATATCAACATCTTTGCTAAGTTGTTTAATATGTTCTTTCTGTTTTACGCCGAATTGATGTTCTTCATCAACTATTAATAGACCTAAGTCATTGAATTTTATATTTTTAGATAATATTTTTGTTGTACTGATGACAATATCAACACTGCCTTCTTCCAGTCCTTTAATCACTTCCCGCTGTTTTTTAGGTGATATGAATCGCGATAATTTTTCTATTATTACCGGATATTTTCCCAGTCTGTCCTTAAAAGATTTATAATGCTGGTCAGTAAGAATTGTGGTGGGCACTAATACCGCCACTTGTTTAGAATTATTAACTGCTTTGAAAGCAGCCCGGATTCCCACTTCAGTTTTTCCAAAACCAACATCACCACATAGTAAGCGATCCATGGGTTTTTCATTTTCCATATCCTGTTTTATTTCTTCTGTGGCTTTGATCTGATCCGGTGTCTCTTCCCAGGGAAATTCCATTTCCATTTCCATCTGCATTTCATTGTCAGCATCAAAAGCAAATCCTTCTGTTTGAATTCTCCGGGCGTAAAGTTCCATTAATTCCCTGGTGACCTTCTCCAGGGATTTTTTTGTTTTAAGTTTTTTCCGCTCCCATTCACCGGTATTCAGTTTGGTTAATTTAGGAATAATTCCTTCGGTGGCTTTATATTTTTTTAATTTAAATATTTTATCCATTGGCACATAAACCCTGGAATCTCCGGCATACTTTAGAACCACACATTCCTTTTCCGCGCCAAATGCATTGACAATTTCCATGCGTTCAAATTCACCAATTCCAAAATCTTCATGAACCATTTTATCTTTGTATTCCACTTTGTCAATATCAAATTTTTCAACATTAAAATCTTTTGGTAACCGGCGAAAACTACGGGATTGCCGCTCTTTCATAAATATTTCATATTCAGGAATTACCAGGATATTTTCTTTTGGTAATTCAAATCCCTGTGAAATATTACCAATTATGTAATTGATTTTATCTAATCGAAGCAGACGTTTGATTTTTTCTATCTGGTCTTTAGTATTACCTATAATAAAAATATCTTCTTTATTGTCTTCTAAAAGATTGCTTAGATAGTTTTTAAGTTTTTTAAATTCTTTTTTCGGTATTATATATGGTGTGGAATTAAAATCTATTTCATGGGATATTAAACTATTATTTTCAATAACCTGATAATTCCCGATAATTTTCGATAAATTTTCTTCGGTATCATCCAAATTATTCTTCAATATTAATAAATCATCATCTAGAAGATCAAGCAGATGGGTTGAATGTTCCCGGGCAATTTT
Source organism: uncultured bacterium (assembly GCA_964498725.1). Lineage (GTDB taxonomy): Bacteria > Fidelibacterota > UBA2242 > UBA2242 > JAFGTP01 > JAFGTP01. The sequence goes on from CAZCHS010000012.1 coordinate 45,047, forward strand.
GGAATCTGCAGGCGGTGTTAAAATATATTTACTAAGATGTTTAATTGATATTTGGTCTTCAATATCAAAAACACGAATGGATTCTATCTCATTGTCAAAAAATTCCAGCCGAATCGGATGTGATTTATCCGGTGGAAAAAAATCTATAATACTTCCTTTTACACAAAAATCTTTCGGATAAAGTACCATATCTTCCCGTTTATAGCCAAAATCAATTAAAATATCCTCAAAATCTTCCCGTTCAATTTCTTTATTTACTTTTAATATGTGACTATTTTGCACAATAAATTCATTGTTTGGGAATTTTGTTTTCAGTCCTTCCGACGTAGTAATAAAAATATTTTGCCGGTTGTTATTGATTTTTGTCAGTACATCATTAATAAAAAAGGAAAAGATGTTATTTTCATCTTTTCCCGAAGTTTTTATTTGGTCCGGCAAAAAAGCGATATTGCTTACACCTGATATAAAATCCAGATCATCGCGGAGGCGTTCGGATTCATTTTCTGTATCGCATAGAACTAAAATATTTTGCTTGTATTCCTGAAATAAACTATCAATAAAAATTGACAGATAGGTGCCTTCTAGGCCTGTGATCGCAACAGACTCTTTTTTACCCAGAGTGGTCTGTAATTGTGAAAACGCGTCACTTTGTTTTAATATTGTTGATAAATTTTTATAAAAGGATTTAAATTGTTTCACGTGAAACACCTGTCTATGATTTTTTTGATTTATTATTAATGTTTCACGTGAAACATTAATAATTTTTTAAACGAATTGTAAGTGCTGTAATATCAGCCGGGCTCACACCCGGTATACGTGATGCCTGTCCTAATGTTTCCGGTTGAATATTTGTTAGTTTTTCCCTGGCTTCGGTGGTGATAGTATTGATATTATTGTAGTTTATATTTTTGGGAATTTGAATTTTTTCCTGCTTTTTAACTGTTTCCAGTAATTGTAGATTGCGATCGATATACCCTTCGTACTTTATATCAGTATCTATTTGATCGGAAATCTTTTTATCTTGATTTATGTTATTTTGCAGGTCATCAGGTAGTAAATGGATAATATCCGAAAAATGTACAGACTGTCTTTTGATAATTTTATTTAAGGTTGTACCTGAGTTGATTGCATTTTCGCCTTTATCTTTGATTATCGGATTGATATCTTTTGGTGAATAATGTTTTGATTTAGTATATTCAATAACTTTTTTGATCGTATTTTCACGGAATTTAATCTGTTGATAAATATTTTTTGGGAGTAAACCAATTTGATAACCAAAATGACCTAATCTTCTATCAGCATTATCAAAGCGTAATAATAAACGATATTCCGCGCGACTGGTAAACATGCGATAGGGTTCCGATGGGTTTTTTGTGATTAAATCGTCTATTAGCACTCCGATATAAGCATCTCCCCTGCCTAAAATAAATTCTTCTTCGTTATTGATTTTTCTTGACGCGTTGATACCGGCTATTAATCCCAGGGCCGCCGCTTCTTCATAGCCCGAAGTTCCATTGATCTGACCGGCCAGATAAAGATTATGGACCATTTTTGTTTCCAAAGTGCGGTATAGCTGTGATGATGGAAAATAATCGTATTCAATCGCATATCCTGGATAAATAAATTCTGCCCGTTCCAATCCTGGAATGGTACGCAAAGATTTTTTTTGATCTTCAAGAGGAATCGATGTTGAAAAACCGTTGATATAATACTGCTCTGTATCAATCCATTCCGGTTCTACAAATAGCAGGTGCGATTCTTTATCAGCGAACCGCTTGAGTTTTAATTCAATAGAGGGACAATAACGCGGCCCGGTTCCTTGAATCTGACCTGAGAATAATGGAATGGTATCCATGATGTCGTAAATATGCTGATGAGTTTTCTGATTGGTTTTTGTCATATAACAAGGAATATTTGGTGGATCAAAATCTTTTGTTTGAATGGAAAAAGGGGTTGGGTTTTTATCACCGTATTGAATTTCCATCTTATGGAAATCAATAGAATCTCTGTGAATACGCGGCGGTGTACCGGTTTTTAGTCGGCCACTTTGAATGCCATGTTTTTGCAAAGATTCAGTTAAACCATAAGATGACCGTTCATTCCAACGTCCACCCTTTATTTTTTGATTGCCAACATGCATAAGACCATTAAGAAAAGTACCACATGTTAAAATTAAAGCACTGCATGAAATGACACCATTGTTTTCCGTTGTAATTGAGGATATTTGTTGGTTATCAACATTGACTTCAATGGCTAAGTCTTCCAATATATTAAGGTTTTCGGTAGTATTAATAATTTGGGACATTAATTTTGAGTATTGAATTTTATCAGCCTGTGCGCGGGGTGACCATACGGCCCGTCCTTTTGATTTGTTTAATATTTGAAATTGTAATCCGGTTTGATCGGTTACTTTTCCCATTTCACCACCCAGTGCATCGATCTCGGCCACCAGATGACCTTTAGCTAATCCGCCGATTGCCGGGTTACAGGACATGGTGGAAATTTTATCTTTATTGAGTGTGATAAGTAAAGTTTTGTTGCCAAGCCTGGCAGCTGCCAAAGAGGCTTCAGCTCCGGCATGTCCGCCGCCAACAACTATAATATCATAATCCTTATGTTTCACGTGAAACTTTCCTTTATTTACCAATACAGAAGTTTTGAAAAATATTGTTCAGAATGTCATCATCCGTGGTTTTTCCAAGTATTTTGTCCAGATGATTTAAAGCAAAACGCATATCAGTGACAATTAATTCCGATGGATTTCCATTGTCAATACTACTTATGGTGTTATTCAATTCTTTAACGGTGTCGTTTAAGATATTAAAATGTCGTTTAATGGTGATGAAAAGGTCACTGTTACGGGGAATTATTTGCCTGATAATGAAAACCATTTTATCTGCTAGTTTGTGAATATGCGTGTGTTCTTTGGCGGAAATTTCTATAACAGAATAATTAGTGATATGTTTTGCTATTTTTTTTATTTGATCCGGAGTGGATATATCTATTTTGTTGATGGCGATAATAGTTTGGTCATCTGCCAGTTTCTGAATATCTGATATAATATCCTTTTTAAAATCAGACGCATCTACCAGAATAATTTTTAAGTCCGCTGTGTTAATAGCTTCGTAGGCGCGCTCGATCCCTAGTGTTTCTACTTTGTCGCTGGTAGTGCGAAGTCCGGCGGTATCAATTAGTCGAAACTGATATCCCTCACGGCGAAAAGATTCTTCAATATAATCGCGGGTCGTTCCCGGTATTTCGGAAACAATGGATCGCTCTTCCTGTAACAGAGCATTCATTAAACTGGATTTACCACTGTTTGGCGGTCCGATGAGTACGGTTTTAACACCATCTTTAATAATTTTTCCATAGTAATAGGTGTTCAGCAAATTGGATATTTGGTCTTTTAATCGGGATATTTTATCGCGGATTTTATCATGAGGTGTAAAGTCTATCTCCTGGTCAGAAAAATCGAGTTCCAGCTCCAACAGGGTGATGATGTCTATTAATTCAGTTTTAAAACTGCGAATCGTTTTGCCGAGCTGACCGGTTAAAAGGTTTTTTGCTGTGTCGTGAGCATGCCTGGTTCGTGCATGGATCAGTGCGTCGACACCTTCAGCCTGGGAAAGATCCATTTTGTCATTGAGAAAAGCCCGTTTGGTAAATTCGCCGGGTTCGGCCATAACCGCTCCATTGCCGGTACACAGGTCAATAATTTTCTCAATAATATAAGGACTGCCATGACAACTGATTTCTATCATATCTTCGCCGGTATAGGATTTTGGCGCCTTAAAGTATGAAATTAAAACTTCATCAATATGATCCTGATTATCAGAAAATTTGGTATATTTAATACGATTCGGTTCAAAGCTGAATTTATTATCAACAAAGGGCCTGACAATGGTTTTTGCGGCAGGCCCTGAAATTCTTATAATTCCGATAGCCCCATAGCCAACAGGTGTTGATAAGGCTACTATGGTGTTGTTGATATCTTCCATTTTAGTTACTTAAAAGTCTTCCTTTTTTGTTGTAATTCGCGCATACGTTCCAGACGTGACTTTTTTGGTTTACCCTTTTTCTTTTCAAGTTTTGGTTCAGGTGTAAAATACCTTTGTTGAACGATTGTTAATATATTGAAAAGTGTATAATACAAATTAAGTCCTGATGGAAAATTATTAAAAATGAAAAAGAACATGATTGGCATGATCAGCGCCATTTGTTTTTGCTGTGGGCTTTGGGATTGACCGGACATTTTCTGCATTAATATCTGTGACACAACCATGATCATCGGCAATAAATTTACATGTTGACCATAGAAGGGAATTGTAAAAGGCAGAGTGAATAATGCATCCGGTGCCGAGAGGTCTGTGATCCAAAAGATGAAAGGCGCGTGTCGTAACTGGATCGTTGTACGGAAAACTGTAAATAGGGCAAACAGGATCGGCATCTGCAATATCAAAGGTAAACACCCGCCCATGGGATTGACGCCGTGTTCGGAATACAACTTCATAGTTTCCTGCTGGATCTTTTGTTGATCGCCTTCATGTTTTTCTTTTAACTCATTGATTTTGGGCTGAAGCTTGGACATTGCTTTCATGGACTGTGTGGATTTTACAGTCAATGGATGCAACAAAATTTTTATTAAAATTGAAAAGAGGATCAGAACAAAACCATAATTTGGAATGACTTTGTACATGCTTGTAAATAACCATAAAACTGCTTTACTGATGGGCCGGATAAAAGCGGCGCCTAAACTCATAATATTGTCAAGGTCTTCATCAACATCATTTAGTAATTTTCGATTGATCGGGCCCAGATAAATTTTAGTACCAAAGGTTTTGTGCTTCGGTAATGACAAACTCATACCAAAGTATTTATGTAATTTTTTCTCTTCTCCTACTTGCTCCATTTCTCCAACACCAGTCAATTCATAGCCCGAAGCGGATTTTACCGGCACCATTGCAATTGTGAAATATTTACTGCGAACAGCCGTCCAGTCAGTAGTTCCGGAAAAATCACTGCTAACCGTTTCGGTGTTTTTGAGTTTCAATTTTTCTAAATCTTCTGGAATAGAGGCAAAAGCATTGGAATAACGATTTTCATCATCCAGGTCTTTTTCTGTGTAAGCAATACCGCCTAACCATTTTAACTCAAAATTTTCTGAAGCAATATCATTGGATATCTTGATCAGGTCATTTTCCAGGTTTACATAATATTTGTTGCCGTAAAAAGTGAAATTTCTGAAAATTTCTTTACCTTCGTAAACATATCGAAACCGCAAAGTCAAAGAATCGTTACCGTCAATAAAAGCTTGATTTCTCTGAAAATTCATGAGTTCAAAATTATTAAAAAGATTGACACGCTGACCCTTGTCAACATTGATGAAACTCAAAAAAGGACTCTGTCGTTTATCCTTATTAATGAGTTCCACCAGGGATGTATCATTGTCTTCGATTTGAAAATGCTTTTTTAGCTTAAAGGATTCAAAAGTACCGCCGGCCTGATTGGAAATGATGGCTCTGTAAAGATCGGTTTCAATTGTGACTTCTTTTTCCGGAAATTGGTTTTCTGTCATTGGTTGTTCCGGTTTTTCCGGTTCCGGCGTTTCCATAACAGTTTGTTCCGGTTTTGGTACGGATTTGACAATTCCGGTGGAATCTGTGGGCGCCTGCTCCGGTTGCGGATTGACCCATTCGTAATATTTAGGCAAGACAATAATTACCAGTGCGATTAGTAGAAATCCTAAAAATGATCTTTTATCCATGCTTGTGTCCTTTTTTTATTGGTACTTCGTCAATGCCGCCTCTGAAAAGCGGATTACATTTTAAGATGCGTTTTGCGCTTAAAAAGAGTGCGTAAAAAACATTGTGGGTTTTTAATGCTTTAATTGTGTAGTTTGAACAACTGGGGTAATATCTGCAGGATTTGGGAAACAGCGGGCTTACAGCCTTTTGATAGACTTTGACCATTGCTATTAATATTTTTTTAATCGGTTCCATTTTCTCTGGTGAAATGTGTTAGCAATTGCTCCTTTAACTGATGAAAATTCAGATGGCCGGGATTGTTCAAAACCGTCACTGCAATGCCAAGTGGTGAACTAAAAAGAGGTTTACAGTTTCTATAAACCTCTCTTATTATTCGCTTAGTTCTGTTTCTGGCAACGGCCCCCTTGAAGGAACTTCGTAGTGTTATAATTAATTGCCAGTTATCCTGTGGTGCGGCCGAAAAGATTAAACTCTTGAATTTAAATGATTTACCTGTTTTGATAATCCGGTTTCGCTGGTTCCATGTGAATTTTCTTTCAGCCTTTGGAAGTTTCCTATTTGCTAAGAATCTGTCGCCCTTTGGCTCTTCTTCTGGCAAGAATTTTTCGTCCATTCTTTGTGCTCATTCTTTTGCGGAACCCTTGTTTGTTTTTCATTTTTCTGTTGCTGGGTTGATATGTTCTTTTCATATTTTCCTCTATATTATTTTCAATATTTTTATAGCCTCGTAATTTATAATCAAAAAAATATTTATACAAAGATTTTATTGGTTGATATTATGCCGTTAATTTTGTTTATATTAAGGCAATGTTAATTGTAATCAAAAAATGAAAGGTAATATGCGAAATGAGACTTATGATTTGGTCGTAATTGGCGCCGGCCCGGCCGGAATGATGGCTGCCGGTACAGCGGCGGAAATGGGAAAATCCGTGTTGGTACTTGAAAAAATGAAAAAGCCCTGTCTGAAATTGGGAATTACAGGCAAGGGCCGCTGCAATTTAACCAATCTTTGTGACATCGATGAATTTATAAAAAATATTGAATCGGGAAAACGATTCATGAAATACAGTTTGCATGAATTTTCTCCTGAAAAATTGATGCGGTTTTTTGAAAAGCGCGGCGTTGTTTTAAAAGTTGAGCGGGGACGACGGGTTTTTCCGGAGTCTGATCGCGCCCTTGAAATTGTCGGTGCATTAAAAGACTGGGTCAGAAAATTAAATATTCCGGTGTATACTGATGTGGAAATTCTGAATATTCAAAAAAATGAAAATCAAATTGATAATGTAACAATTCGAAAAAAAAACCGGGAGTCATCCATAGCCTGTCACAATCTTTTGATTGCCACCGGCGGAAAATCCTATCCGAAAACCGGTGCCACCGGCGATGGTTATGCCATGGCAAAACAACTTGGGCATAAGATTACTGATATTAAGCCCGCACTGGTTCCATTGGAAACCAGGGAAAATGTTAGAAAATTAAAGGGACTAAAATTAAAAAATATCAATGCCTCACTCTGGGTTGAAGAAAAAAAAATAAATGAAGAATTTGGCGAATTATATTTTACGGAATATGGCGTGGATGGACCGGTAGTACTGACTTTATCCAACCAGGCGTTAAAAAATCTGAATAAAGCGGTGACTTTGTCCATTGATTTGAAACCGGCATTGTCCCATAAAAAATTAAAAAACCGCCTGATCCGGGAATTCAGCAAACAGGAAAATTTTGAAGGTGTACTACGCTCATTGATGCCGGAGCAATTGGTAGATTATTGTATTCAGCATCTGGAAATTGACAGAATGAAAGATTGTGAAATTGTGACAGCTGAAGAACGAAAAGAATTGCGGCTGTGGCTGAAAGATTTTCAATTACAGATTTACAGTACACGGCCAATAGATGAAGCAATTGTCACTGCCGGCGGTGTGAATTTAAAAGAAGTTGATCGCCAGACAATGAGGTCCAAATTTGTGAATAATTTGTACTTTGCCGGTGAAGTTTTGGATATTGATGCGCTCACCGGTGGATACAATTTACAGATGGCTTTTTCTACGGGGTATATTGTCGGGAAGTCGATTTAGAAGGTATTGTGTCGGTTTGATTATAAAGACTAATGATATGCAGAATAGAATTCCGTGCTGTCGATCTTGGATATTTGATTTCTTTCGTAGCCGGAACCAAAAAAATAAGTGCCATTACCCACCGGTTCGTAGCATTGATTTTTTCCTTTCTTTTGTAAAGCGAACATCCCTGTTCGCTTGAAAACAAATCGCCCGAAGAGACAAT
>CAZCHS010000013.1:0-51110 GCA_964498725.1 uncultured bacterium
CCAAGAAGCCTCTCAGGGATTGAGAGGCTTCTTGGGTCAATTTCAGATAATTTTTCACATCTGTCCTAAATAAAAAAATGATAAAATAAAAGATAAAGCCAAACCTCCAAATTATTAAATTATTTTGCAGAATAAAAATAAAAGGAGATTTAGCTTATGGTAAATTTAACTCTATTTGCACAAATAATACAAAGAATCGACAACAAAATCATAAATCGTCTGATAAAAAAGCATGGTTCGGATAAATACCAAAAGGGAGTTGATTCGAGAACACACTTAATCTCAATGCTATTTGCACAATTTGGAAAAGTTAATTCCCTTCGTGATATTTCAAATGGCTTACGGTCAACCACCGGCAATCTTAATCATTTAGGAATTAAAAAAGCCCCTTCGAAATCATCTCTGAGTTATCAAAATAAGCATCGCACAAGCGAATTATTCAAAGATATCTATTATGAAATGCTTGAAAAATTATCTGGACAAGCCAAGTTTAAACAGATGAAATTCAGGATAAAACATAAAATACAACTCCTTGATTCTACAACAATCAGCCTGTGTCTTTCTTTGTTTGATTGGGCAAAATACAAAACTACAAAAGGAGCAGTTAAACTCCATACATTATTGGATTATGATGGTCACCTGCCATCATTCATAAATATAACCCATGGCAAAATTGGAGATAACAACGGCGCATTTGATATTCCTGTAAAAGAAAAAAGTGTAATTGTAGCAGACAGGTATTACCAGGACTTTTCTTTGTTAAATAAATGGGACAGCACCAAGGCGTTTTTCGTAGTAAGGGCAAAAGAAAATTTGCAATTTAATCAAATATCAGAAAATGATTTACCTGATAATAAAGACCAAAATATATTGATTGATGAAATCATCGAATTAGCACGGGAGAATACGAAAAACAAGTATCCGAAAAGACTAAGACGGATTGCAGTTTATAATGATGAAAACAAAACAACAATAGAGTTAATAACCAATAATTTTTATTGGACAGCAAGTACAATAAGTGAACTATATAAAGCGAGATGGCAAATCGAAATCTTCTTTAAGGAAATAAAGGGATTGCTAAAAATCAAAACTTTTCTTGGAACAAGTGAAAATGCGGTAATGATTCAGGTATGGACAGCTATGCTAACTATTTTATTACTTAAATATCTGAAAAAGATTGCTCAATATGCATGGAACTTGTCAAATTTGGTGGCCTTTATCAGGTTAAATATTTTCGTCAAAATCAGTTTACAAAAATGGCTGGATTCACCATTTGAAGAAGATGTTGGAGAAACCTTTAATAATCAAATTTGCCTATTTTAAGAGGGATGCTTCTAAAATTCATCAATAATCCTGTCCTAAATTATTGTTTTTAAGTTGTCGAAAAATTTCTTAGAGATTATTTAGGACAGAAGTGATAATTTTTATGCAAAGAGAGTCTTGAAATTATCCTCTAATTTTTTCAACTCCGCTTTATAGTCTTTTTCTTTACTTCTTTCCTTTTCCACCACTTCTTTGGGTGCCCGCTTGACAAAATTGTGGTTTCCTAATTTTCCCTGGCAGGCTTTGAGACGGCCTTTGAGACCATTGATCTCCTTTTCCAGGCGCGCCTTTTCCGCGTCCAGGTCGATCAGTCCTTCAAGGGGAACAAATAATTCAGTGTTCTTCACAACAGTGGAAGAAGAGGGCTTTGGAGCAGCCAAATGCGCATCAATGGTCACCTGGTCAATTCCCGCTAAACTCCTGACATTTCCCTGCAGTTCGGTATTGCTAAAGATTTTAACCACATCCTGTTCATTCTCTCCTTTGATGAAGAGATTGAGTTTTTTAGAAGGCGCGATATTCAATTCGCTGCGAATGGTACGCACTGAGGTTATGATTTCCTGCAGGACAGCGAATTCATCCAGCACCTTGCTGTCCACTTCTTTTTCAATAGCCGGCCACTTGGCAACAATTAAATCCTTTTCATCATCGGATTTGATCTTTTGAAAGATTTCCTCACTGATGAAAGGCGCGTAAGGATGCAGTAATTTCAAAATATTTTTCAGAATATAAATGGCAATTTGCAGGGTTTCCTTTTTGACCTGTTCATCGTTGCCATAGAGACGGTTCTTGATCAATTCAATATACCAATCACAGAAATCACTCCAGACAAAATCATAGATGTCCCGGGCGATTTCATCAAAGCGGTAGACATTGAAATGTTTCTCCATGCGCTCGATGGTGCGGTTCAATTTTCCCACAATCCATTGATCAGCCAGTGTCAGCTTCGCATCGGTTATGTCAAACGGTTCATTAAAAATGCTGTCATCTTTGACATTCATCAGAATAAACCGTGATGCATTCCAAACCTTGTTCATGAAATTACGGCCTACTTCCAGCCGTTTTTCCGAGAACATAATGTCCTGTCCTTTGGGCGCGATCAGCATTACTCCGAAGCGCAGCGCGTCAGCGCCATATTTGTCGATCAATACCAGCGGGTCCGGAGAATTTCCCAGGGATTTACTCATTTTCCGGCCTTGTCCGTCGCGGATAATACCGGTAAAATAGACATGTTTAAAGGGGACCTTGCCAGTGAATTCCAGGCTCGCCATGATCATTCGCGCCACCCAGAAAAAGATAATATCCGGCCCTGTCACCAGGTCATCGGTGGGAAAGAATTTTTTCAGGTCAGTAGTTTTTTCCGGCCAACCCATGGTGGAAAAAGGCCACAGCCATGAGCTGAACCAGGTGTCCAGCACATCCGGGTCCTGGCGAATTTCGCCGCCACATTCCGGACATTTCTTCGGGTCTTCCATCAAAGCATCAGACCAATTACATTTATCACAATAAAAAACCGGAATCCGGTGTCCCCACCATAATTGACGGGATATGCACCAATCCTGAATATTGTTCAGCCAGTGAAAATAGGTTTTTGTCCAGCGTTCCGGATAAAATTTAATTTTACCTTTCTTCACCACGTCAATGGCTGGTTTCGCCAAATCTTCCATTTTCACAAACCACTGGGCTGAAAGATACGGCTCGATCATAACATCGGCCCGTTCGCTGAATCCTACTTTATTGGTGTAATCTTCCACCTTTTCCAGCAGCCCTAACTCATCCATTTCCTTGATGATCTTTTTGCGGGCTTCAAACCGGTCCAGCCCTTCATAGGATTCGCCGGCATTTTCATTCATGGTGGCATCGGGATTCATAATATTGATTTGCGGCAGATTATGTCTTTCACCCATGGCAAAATCATTGGGATCATGGGCCGGGGTCACTTTAACACAACCGGTTCCAAATTCGGGATCCACAAAACTGTCTGCAATTACCGGAATTTCCCGATTCTTAATGGGCAGGATCAATTTTTCACCCACCAGGTCGCCGAAGCGCTCATCTTTCGGATTCACTGCCACGGCTGTATCCCCCAGCATAGTTTCCGGGCGGGTGGTGGCGATACGGACAAATCTGTCGCTTCCTTTGACAGGATATTTAAAATACCAGAGATGTCCCTGCTTTTCTTTGTAGATCACCTCTTCATTAGACAAGGCGGTTTGGGAAGCGGGGCACCAGTTGATAATACGACGTCCCCGGTAGATCAGTTCTTTTTTATACAGATCAACAAAAACTTTGCGAACAGCACCGGACAAGCCTTCATCCAGTGTAAAACGTTCCCGTCCCCTGTCAAAAGAACTGCCCAGCTCTTCCAATTGGTTAAATATAATGGATTTATGTTTATTGGCCCATTCCCATACTTCATCAACAAATTTTTCCCGGCCCAAATCCCGGCGGGTTTTTCCTTCTTTACGCAGTTTTTTTTCCACTACATTCTGAGTGGCAATGCCGGCATGGTCTGTTCCGGGCAGCCAGAGGGTATTTTTCCCCCGCATTCTGGCGTGGCGGATCAGAATATCCTGCAATGTATTGTTCAAAACATGCCCCAACGTTAAAATTCCGGTAACATTAGGTGGCGGAATCGTAATGACAAAGGAGTCTTTATCAGACTTTTCTTCAGGCTTGAAATAACTCTTTTCCTGCCAGTATTTATACCACTTTTTTTCTACTTTTTTAGGATCGTAAACTTTATCGAGTTGTGCTGTCACAATATACCTTTCATATTTTTATCAAAATCACGGCTACCGTAAAAACGATAGAGTGAAATTTGTATATATTATTGCTTAAATGCAACTAATTTAGTTTAAGTCAGCAGGATCACATACATTGTGAATTTATTATTTCCGTCGATTGCGGGGCTTCAGATCAATAACCACTGTGGAAGCGATTTTGTCATGAATGCATTGCCGGTTGTCATCCCAGTAAATTTGCAAAAACCCTAATAACCCGGTTGCCAGGCCCGCGGCAAAACCGGAAAAGCGCTCAAAACAATACCACAATTTAAGGCTGTGACCATTCATGCGAATGATTTGAATATGAAATAATTTTTTGCCGGGACTTTTACCATCGAACAGAAACCAGCAAAAAACAAAATAAAAAGCGACCCACCCGGCGGACAGCCCAATATCATTGACAAAGGCCCGGGCCGTGCGGATAAAACTGGGATTTTCCAGTTTATCCCGCGCTTCATCCAACTCATCGTCCAATTGATCGACCTCTTCGGTCAACTCTTCAATCTGTTTGTCTTGACGGGCAATTAATTCACCGGCGATCAGGTTTTGCATCGGTTGCCTATAAAGCGCGATTTTAGCTGAATCCTTTGATTGATAAGCCAGGTAAAAGTTTTTGACCAATTCCATACTGTCAACTTCCATGGGCTGGCCATGGGTTTTCCCCAAAACCCCACTTTGTTTCAACTCCTCAATCGCTGCAATGGCCTCACCGGTGGTATCTTTTTTTGCCGCTGTCTCGATTTTATTGACCATATTTTCAACTAACAAAGAATCGGCTTTGCTTTCAAATTTACCGGTATTCAGGGGTTCAATAAATCGATTAAAAATATATTCTCCGGATTTAATGCCAATGGTAGTAAATATGAGCAGAATTCCCAAGACCAGTAGTAGTATTCTCGATCTTTTTGATATTTTTAATTTTAACCCTTTAATAAATGTCGGTAGAATAAAAATTACCCCAATGACGGGAAGTATGCTTAGCCCCATCAGGTTGGCTAAAGACGAGGCAATTATCAAGTCCACCAATAAAGCCGCCAGCCTTCGCTTTGGCGTGGCCAGGCTCCTGCCGATCAAATGCGGCGGCACATTAAATGCAGTCCGGGTTAACCTTGTTTTCACATCCTGTGTTAAGTCTTTCATATCTTCCCTGGCTAAACTATTTTCATGGAAAAGTACAAATTTATTTGCAACTATTCAGCAATTTTTTATCTTTTAAAAATTAAACCAATGCTTTTTATCGACATTTTCCATAAGTTTGTCAAAATAAAACAAAGAGGGGAAACAATGAATAATGAACCTAAAATAATGAATCGTTCCCTGGTGGTGCTGGGCGCTGTACTGATCCAACTCTGCCTGGGTGCTATCTATGCCTGGTCGGTATTTACTCCCGGTTTAAAAGAGGCCGGCTGGACCAATGTTCAAACCCAAATCGTATTTTCAACCGGCCTGGCGTTTTTCGCCATTGTCATGGTTTTTGCCGGTAAGAAACTTGCTATCTGGGGCCCTAAAAAACTGGCCTTTCTGGCCGGTGTTACACTGGGACTTGGTTATCTCCTGGCGGGACTGTCCGGCGGTTCAAATTTCTGGCTGATCCTGTTCTGCATTGGTGTTATCGGTGGCTCCGGTATCGGCCTTGGCTATGTTGTTCCGATCTCTGTGGGCATGCGCTGGTTTCCCGACAAAAAGGGGATGATCACAGGTCTGGCTGTCGCCGGTTTTGGGTTCGGCGCCATGGGCTGGGTCAAACTGGCCGGTGCCTGGGGACATCTGATCAACAATTTCGGCCTCTCCGCTACATTTATGATCTACGGTATATTGTTCGCCGGACTGACGATAATCGGTTCCATCTGGATGAAATATCCACCGGAAGGCTGGCTGCCAATAGGCTTTAATCCGGAAGCCTTCAAAAAAGAAAACGCTGCTACCATTGGCGATAATTTGCGCCCTGGTGAAATGCTCAAAACCCTGCCCTTTTACCTGGTATTTTTAATATTCACTTTCACTGCCGGTGCCGGTCTCATGTCCATCGGCCTGATGAAACTCTATCCCATGCAGGCTCTGCAGGAAAATGGATTTGATATTGCCGCAGCCAGCGCCATTGCCGGCACTGCCATGGCGGTATTTTTCAGTCTTGCCAATGGCATCGGGCGGATTGTCTGGGGAACTCTGAGTGATAAACTGGGCCGCAAGCGATCGGTACTGATCATGGCGCTTTCCCAGGGAATTATTGTATTACTGTTTACCCGAATGGCGGGCACACCGTTTTTATTATATCTGGGCGCTACCATCATCGGGTTTAATTTTGGCGGTAATTTCGCCCTTTTTCCGGCCTTTACCGCTGACCTTTTCGGCGATAAAAATGTTGGTCTGAATTATCCCTACGTTTATTTGAGTTACGGCGTTGGCGGGATTCTCGGTCCAATTCTCGGCGGGATACTGGGTGATATAGGAAATTTCGCCCTGGCTTTCACGATTTGTGGCGTTCTCTGCCTGCTCGGCGCCGGCCTGGCTGCAATGATTAAACATCCTGGAAAAGTATAAAATACACACATTAGCCTATAACAACGAGCACTGTCAGTAAATTCGGGCAGTGCTTTTTTCCTTTGATTTTGCTTTTTGTATTTTAAACAAATTTCCGTATTTTAATTTTGATATTATTATCAACAAACAGAGTATTATAAAAATGAAAACACCTGTTTATTTTATCTCCGATGTTCACTTCTACCTCAGGGAGGATACTGTTGAACAAAAAAAAACCGCGAAAGTGTCACAATTGATCGACCGGGTCATCGCGGACCGGGGAACCCTGTTCATTGTTGGCGATTTTTTTGATTTCTGGTTTGAATATAAAAGTGTGGTTCCGCGCTCATACTTTAATATTTTGGCAAAACTTCGCGAAATGACCCAGGCCGGTTGCGACCTCCATTATATTGGCGGCAATCACGATTTTTGGTTAGGGGATTTTGTCATTAATAATCTCGGTGCCACAGTCTATGACAAACCGGCGGAATTGACAATCGACAACAAGCGATTCTATATCGCCCATGGCGATGGTATTGATCCCGCTGACAAGGGCTACCTCTTTTTGCAAAAAATCCTGCGCAATAAATTCTTTATCAAACTTTTTTCCTTTATTCCCCCGGGGCTGGCTTTTAATCTCGCCAAATTTGTCAGCGGTACCAGCCGCAAATATGATAACAATTCCACAGATATTCTGCGCCAAAACCGCAAACAATTGAAAACCTTTGCCGGTGAAAAATTTGCTGAGGGCTTCGATTGTGTAATTCTTGGTCATTACCACCTGCCGGAGGAATATCACGCGGGTAATAAGACCTACCTGAATTGCGGAGATTGGCTGAAACATGATACCTATGGTGTTTTTGAAGCGGGAAAATTAAAACTGGAGTACTTCAAAAGTTCAGCGTAATTTATTGAAACACTTTCCCGATTCGATCAAAGGCCTCACACAAAACCGGCCTCGGTGTGGGCAGGCAAATACGCTGAAATTCCGCTGATTTTTCACCGAAAATCTTTCCATCTTCCAATATCACATTGGCATCCGCATAGATTTTCTTATGCACTTCTGCCGGCGACAACCCATAACCACTGAAATCCAGCCAGGCAATGTAGGTGCCTTCCGGTCGGCGATATTTTACTTTAGGCAGTTTTTCCTGTAAAAACTCCTCAAGCAAATCAAAATTCCCGTCAATATATTCCTTCAACTGTTCCAGCCAGTCTTCGCTTTCATTGTAAGCCGCCAGCAACGCGCTGATGCTGAAAGGTGACGGTGACGATAATCCCAACTCATGGCGAAATTTCAAACGCAATTCTTCATTTTTAATGATAATATTTGAGCAATGTAATCCAGCCACATTAAAGGTTTTATTGATAGCGGTGCAAACAATCATTTTTTCATAATCACTAACAGTCGCAATGGGATAAAAGGTCTGACCGGCGCGAATCAAATCGCCATGTATTTCATCACTGACTAAAATCACATTGTTCCTGCGGCAGATGTCAGTTATTTTCGCCAATTCTACGGGATTCCAGATTCTGCCAACAGGATTATGCGGCGAGCAGAGAATCATCATAGTGGTGGTTTCAATCGCAGCCTTTGATGCCAAATCTTCAAAATTGATGGTGTAATAGCCATCCGTGTTAATCAATTCATTGTTCACCACTTTGCGGCCATTCTTTTCAATGGCCTGGGTAAAAGGCGCGTAAACCGGTGGCTGAATAATAATGCCGTCGCCGGGATTGGTGTAGGCTTTCACCGCCAAATGTAAGGCGTGAACTGTACCGGGACAATAAACGATTTCTTCATCCCTGATCTGCCAGTTCATGCGGCGGCTAAACCAGTTTTTCACAGCAGTGTTATAGTCCGGTGAAATTCTTTCTGAGGTATAACCGAAAATTTTCTGTTCAACCCGTTTATGAAGCGCGTCAATAACAGGCTGAGGACAGGCAAAGTCCATATCCGCCACAAAGAGCGGTATACTCTCGTCATCAAAGCGTTCTGTAATTCCGGCTTTTTTGATCAACTCCCGGGCGTCCCATTTAATCGAGTCGGTATTCCTGCGATTGATCACTTCATCAAAATTGTATTTCATAAGGCCCTCTGTAATATTTTTGAAGAATATACAGGATAAATGGTGCAATTTGAAAATATTTTCCAAAAAAAGTACAACTTTTAATATTTTATGCTTATCTTGAAGTGTTACGAAAATTTAAATTGTGTTACTTGTGGAGTGCAATATGAAACGATTTGGTGTCTCTTTACCCGATGATCTGCTAAAAAAATTTGACGGCACTATCCTGAAAAAGGGCTATGCCAACCGATCCGAGGCCCTGCGGGACCTGATCCGTGAATCTTTGCTCAAAGAACAGATTGAATCCGATGATGAAATTGCTGGTACATTAACTCTGGTATACGATCATCACACCCCGGATTTGAGTAAAAAACTCGACGATATTCAACATGACCACCACAACAAAGTATTATCCAAATTACATATTCACCTGGACCACAACAATTGCCTGGAAGTCATTGTGCTGAAAGGCAAGCGCTCCGAGATTCAGGCCATGGCGGATGCTATGGTGGCGCTGCGGGGTGTTAATCACGGCAAATTAACCTTTACCTTAACCGGAAATAAATAACCTAAGGAGAATTTTATGAACACTATTACAAAACTATTTATTTTTATAGTTTTATTAACAGGAATGGCTTTTGGTTACATTGATACACTGGATGTTTATTATTTTGACCAGGTAGTGGTTACAGGTACAAGAACCGCCACCAAATTAGACGAGCTTCCGCAAACCATCTCCGTGCTGAATCCAACCCTGCTGAGAGACCAGCATCAGCAGCCATTACTTAATATTATTTCCGATAATATTCCCGGTTTATTTGTGTCCAATAAAACGAATGCCGGATATGGGCTTGGCAGCGGTTCCGGCGGCAATATAACCATGCGTGGTGTCGGCGCTTTCCCCAATACCCAGGTGCTGGTCATGATTGACGGCCGGCCTGATGTCATGGGGCTGTTCGGCCATCCCTTGGGTGACTCATATATGGCCAATAATGTGGAAAAAGTGGAAGTGATCCGTGGCCCGGCTTCGGTACTATACGGTTCCAATGCCATGGGCGGGGTTATCAACATCATCACCAAAGATGTAAAGGATGAAGGCTTCAATCTTCAAGTGCCAATTAAATATTCCAGCTTTAATACCCAAAATATAGGTGTTACCCAATCTTATGGCAAAGGCGATTTCGGTTACTCCATTTCCGGCGGATATAAATCCAGTGACGGATTCCGTGAAACAGGAAATGATGATTATGAATCTTTGAATCTGAACCTGGTTTCCAATTATGAAATCAATCAGAATCTTAAAGCCAAAGCCAATATTTATATGTCGGATTACGAAGTCTGGGACCCGGGCCAGGTCACCAATCCCTTTGTTGATCATGTCTTTGATATTCAGCGCTCCGGCGGCGATCTCACCCTGGCGCACAATCATGGCAATTTGTCAGGAACCTTTAAACTGCATCACAACCGGGGACATCATGAAATTCAGGATGGCAGTGATTATGAATCCGACGATTATATGACAGGAATAATCCTCACAGAAACTTATAATTACGCAGCCGGCAGCAATGTGACTGTTGGTTTTGATGGTCGCCAACTGGGGGGAAAGGCAATTGTTCACGACGGTTGGCCGGACTGGAAAGAAAAGAATATTACAGAAATTAGCGGTCTGGTAAATCTTCATCATTTGTTCATGAATCGAATAATTGTCGAAAGCGGTGTGCGCTATACCAACCATTCCATCACCGGTGATGAAATAATTCCGGCACTGGGAACAGTTTTTAAATTGCCTCAAAAATGGAATCTAAAACTACAATACGCCAAAGGCTATCGAAATCCCACAATTAATGAAATGTACCTCTTTATGCCATCAACAGAAAAGTTGGAAGCGGAAATTTCCGAAACCTACGAGATTTCTGTACAAAAAGGAATCGCCGACTGGTTTCGCGCCGCTGTTACAGTTTATCAGACAGAATTAACAAATTTAATAGAAAAAACAATGCCGGTCCCAATGCAGCCACTCTATCAAAATGTCGGCAAGGTTGAAATGCAAGGGATAGAATTGGAAAGTGAATTACTGTTGCCCCCGGCCTTTAGTATCAACCTGGCCTATTCCTATAATGATATTTCTAAAAAAATCAGCAACAGTCCGGAACAAAAACTGAACCTTGGTGTGCGTCACAATTACCAGGGCAAACTTTTCTCCCGCCTGAATGCACAGTTTATCTCCGGTCTTTACAGTATCGAAAATCCCTATTCCTACGCGCCACCGGTACTGAAAAAAACCGATCATTATTTTCTGCTGAATTTTCACACCAATTATACACTGAATGAATACCTGAGTTTTTATGGTGAAATTGACAATATTCTGGATACAGAGTATGAGATCATGTACGGATTCCCAATGCCGGGGCGAATGTTCACCATCGGTGTGACTGCCAGTTACCGTTAGAAATTCAATTTGGGAACCAGTATGATGAGGAGATAGCATGTGCCTGCAAGAATATGAAGATATCATTCAATTTTTTGACGAAAAATCAATTCAGTGGCATTTTTCACGAAAGGATGTACAAAACGCTGCAAAAGTCGTGGATATGCTCCAGTGTAATCATCCCAAAGTCATCCTGGATGTCGGTTGTGGTACCGGCGGACTGTTTCCGTTTTTACTGAGAAAATATCCGCAAGCAGAAATCCTCGGCATGGACATATCCGCGAAAATGCTGTCACTGGTAAAATTTCAATATGATTTGCTTTTTCTGGGCAATGCTGAGCACCTGCCTTTTCAGGATTGTGCTGTGGATATTGTACTGAATTATTGCGTGTTTCCCCATTTTATTGACAGAATGAAAGTGGTTTATGAGGCTTTCCGGGTCTTAAAACCCGGGGGCCATTACTATATTATCCACCCGGATGGCCGGGTAAAAACCAATGAAATTCATCAGCGGCAAAAATCTACCGTCACCAGCCATTTGCTGCCTAACAACGATGAAATTTACGATTCACTGTCATCCACCGGCTTTCGCGTGTTTAAGCAGCTGGATGATGAGATGTTTTTGTTTGCCGGGGAGAAGTGAGAAGTAATTACGATTTTATGGTGACAAATTCTCGGAAATTTGTTTTGTCAATGACTTGACTCTCGGCATCATAGGCATCAGTAAATGTTTTGGGTAACTTTATTTTCTTTTTCGCTTGCCATTTGAATTCGTAGCCGAATATTTTTCCGTCTTTCACTTCAACAAAATCAACTTCCTGCTTTTGTTTCGTCCGCCAAAAATACATTTTTGCAAAGGTTTCTTTGTAGATGTTTTGTTTATACCGTTCGGAAACAAGAAAATTCTCCCATAAAGCGCCTTTGTCCTGGCGTAAATTCAGGGTATTGAAATTACCTATGATCATATTTCGTATACCATTGTCCCAGAAATATATTTTTCTGCTTCGTTTTATTTCTGACCTGACATTTGAACTATAACTACGAAGCCGGAAAACGATATATCCTTTTTCCAGAATATTAATATAATTTTGGATCGTGTTTTTATTAATCCCTACCGTTTGTCCCAATTCATTATAATTCACCTCATTTCCTATTTGCAATGCCAGAGCTTCCACCAGTTTTTCCAGAACTTCCGGCTTTCTTATATTAGAATAGGACAAAATATCTTTATATAAATAACTGCTCACCAACTCTTTTAAGACCTGTTTTTCTTCCCCGGTATTGTTTAATACTTCCGGATAAAATCCATAAAGCAGACGGTTTTCCAACTGTTGCTCAGACTGTAAAAATCCTTCTGTATTTTCAAATTCTTCCCAACTAATCGGAAATAGTTCATACTCCCTTTTACGTCCTGTTAACGGTTCATTAAGCCGGTTGCCAAGATCAAAAGACGATGAGCCGCTGACAAAAAGTTGGGCGGTTTTAAATTGGTCAGTAATTATTTTCAGTGTAATCCCGATCGACTCAATACGCTGCGCTTCATCCAGAAAAATTAATCTATTGTCTCCAATCAATGAGCGCAACTGCTCTGTTGTTGGATTGAATAGCAGGTTTCTGACTGCCGGATCATCAGCGTCCAGAAACAGATAATCTTTATTGTTTAGTATCTTTTTTATTAGTGTTGTTTTGCCAACCTGCCGGGCCCCTATCACAACAATTGCTTTACCTTTATGAATTCTCTTTTTAATAATATTTTCTATTGTTCGGGAATACATTTTTCCACCATTAATTACTTAGTATAAATATAAAAAAAATATTCCTAATGACCAATAGTTATAACCAAAAGTTTTTATAATTACCAATAGTTATAACTTTTAGTCATTACGATGACCGTTGGTTATATTTTTGGGTATATTTATTTGCAAAAATAATATCCGGTAGTTTATAAATCAACTACACAGGATCGCGGAATTGTATTCCGCAAACAAAATAAATTGCATTCCGGAATTATTTTACAAACAAACATTTCTGTATTTGTGTATGAGAACAATTTCCACTTTTCGTCTCAATTTTATAAAAATAAACACCGGAACTGATATTCTCCGGCTGCCAGGTATGATTATAAAATCCGGCCGGTAAATTTTCATGCAGCACTGTTTCTACAAGATTTCCATTAATATCAAATATCTTCAAATTGACCCGGGCCTGTTGCGGCAAATCAAATTTGATCGTAGTTTCTGGATTAAAAGGATTGGGATAATTCTGATGGAGCTGAAATTCCCGCGGAGTCGCCGCGAACCCTTCGGTGGCAGTGGTGCTGAAATAAAAATAAAAGGTATCAGATGCCGTAAAACCACCATTTTGGTCCAGGGCTTTCACAGACCAGCCATATTTTCGCTCATAGACAAATTTTTGATCGTTATAGAAACAGGTGTCCAGTTCAATGCGGGCGCCCTTGTCATTACCAGCCAAAAAGATAAATAATTCATAAGTGACAGAATCCTCCGGGTCAATATCTGTCGATGGTGACCATTGAAAAACCGGTCTATCGGTGCTGACTGTCGCATTATTTTCCGGTGTAAGCAATTCGACCTTTGATGGATTGTCATTGAATTTATTGACAATGAAGCGCTGCTTGTTACCAAGATTTTCGACCCGGCCGCCATTACCATCATCAGCTATCACATTCCAGTGATAGATTTGATTGTCTGCCAGTGAATCGCTGAACAGTGTTTTGTATCCCTGGTAGATTTTGACACTGTCATCACCTTGCCAGAGGTTCAGCGAGTAAGTGATTTGATCCTGAACATCATTATCTCTGGATGGTTCCCACTGAAAATTGCAAATATCCGATCGTACAATGGCATTATTCTGCGGAAAGGTCAGTGCGAATTCCGACGGCGAGTCATTACCATTATTAACCTGGAAATAATGAATATTAGAAACCAGTGTATCATTTTGGCTGGTAATGGCCTCAACTTTCCAGTAGTACTCCTGATTGTCACTTAAATCATCCGGAAGTTGGTAATAATTTGTATTGATGGTGATGGGATTTATGCCATAAAAATTTGAGGTAGTATCCAGGTGTAAATCAAAATGCAGCCAATCAACCTCCGGTATCTCCCATGAGAATCCCGGTACTAAACTGGTGATTGTGGAATCAATGGCCGGATAGATCAGGGAAAAATCGCCAGTCAGTGCTGGTAAAACCTCCACATAATTCTCTTTTTCGATCGTATACTCTTTACTGCCGATGATCATGGTTAATGTCACTGTGTATTGGCCGGCTTCTTTATAACGATGGCTGGGGTTGCGGTCAGTGCTGTAAGTGCCGTCACCAAATTCCCAGAAAAACTGACAATTATCCGCATAATATTCAATGGATTCTGAAAAGGAAGTTATCAGCGGTGATGGTCCGGAAATTTTATCAGCAGCAAAATCCATTTCCCACTGACCGAGATAGTTAAATTTCACAGCGTCGATAGCAACAAATTCAGTGATACTATTGGTGGAATCAGTGAGTTTTAACTTGTTAACCTTATCCCCTTCCAATGAATAAATACCGAGAGAAATCCATTCATCATTGTACAAAGACTGGTCAAGAGCAAAGGTTTCCACTTCTGAACCTTTGATAATTTGGTAGACAGCATTGGCGGTTTTATTTTCCAGGGCCGGAATATAAACAGAAATCTCATAATTGCCATCGTCATCTGTGGCAGGTGACCATTCCGCGAATTGAATCGACTGGTCCGATTGGGATTTCATGTACCAGAAATGGCCATTATAACCGGCTTTTTTATCATAATAATTGGCCATGGACGCCGGTTCCCGGGTATGCAAATAAAATCCCTGTTCCAGGTGAAAATCATCGATAATGGAATCCGGTGGCGCCGGTAAATCATACCGTGAGCGCACCACCCAGGGTAATCCTGATCCGGCATAGGCGAGGTTAACATTGCCATGATTGTAGCCGGGCCAGTCATAAATCGCGCGTTCACCATCATAAGAAGGATAGCCCGGAGTATTGCGATTTCCATAAGGATCATTCACGACAATTGAATGTTTATTTTCGACAATTCCCCGGCCCAGAACCAGATGTCCGCCGCCGGTGAGCCAAACACATAAGGAATAGGGATGGCCGGCAGCAATATCATTGACAGCGTCATTCCATTTACCACTGGCGCTCCCACTCTGATCACCGGTAAGGCCATGCTTTTCATGGTATTTCAGCATACGGGAATTGGGACTGCCGCCGGTGCCCCACATATAGCCATAACCACCATACCCCGGTTTATTGCCATTGGGTGAAGAATTGTCGTCATATATCCATTCATTATATTCATACTGTTCACAAACATAGCGTCCCCAGTAACTCACATGACGTTGGGGCGAGGAGCAGACAGTTTCCCATTTAGGCAGGATTTTATAATAGGCCAGCACCATTGCCGAAGTTGTTGGCGCGCAGGCATAATAGCCCCAAAACCAATTCGGCACATCATAAACCTGGTGAATATAGGGAATGTCGAGATCGGATTGCAGTGAGGGTGGGTTATGGGAATTATCAAAAAAGATGGGAATCAGGTCTTTGAATTTTTGAAATAAAGATGCTGATTGCTTGTTCAGTGTACTATTTGTGGAAAGCGTTTCAATGGTGTTGGTATTTTTAGTATTGTAAAGGATCTTTTGGTTGGAAAAATCCACTGCCGGGTCAATCTCTAATTTATCTTTGGTGAATGTCAATTGTGTTAAATCTGCACCGTCCGCTTTAATGCTGTATAAATCAGTGTTAACCAGCTGCATCTGCTGAATTTCTTTTTTGTAAAAAATAATGGTTTCATTGTCCTGCCATTGCGGCGCGTGCCCTTCTGTGAGGGACACCAATTTTTCCTGTTTAATGTCATGAACACACAATTGACCGTCGAAGCGTATGATCAGCAGATATTTTCCATCCGGTGACCACTGAGGATAATAATAGCTGTGGGCGGGATCGGTAATTTGCCGGCTGCGGTTGGTTTCCAGGTCCAACAGATGGATTTGATCATTATTATCATTATAAGCCACCCGTCTTCCCGATGGTGATATAGGTGCCAGATTACTGTAATTACCGAGATCATAGCGTCTGCCATCAGACAAATGCAGGGAATCACTAATGGTAAAAGCAGCCAGACCTTCGGTTGAAAAACTCACCTGACCGGCTAAAGCCACCGGATCATGGAGCGGAGTAATGGTTTTTAAATTCAGATCAAACAAGGCCGGTGTTTCTTTTTGATTGTTATCAATGATCTTGACGCCAATGGTGTTTTGATCAGGAGAAAGGGAAAAATAATTTCCGCTTCCCCGGGCTGTTAGTAATGTATCTATACCGTTAGAAGTCAGCAAGTAAAGTCTGTTTTTGAGATTGTCTGTGGCTACCACTCCTTTGCTGGCAGGAATCAGGGATTTAAAATAAATTTTTTCTTCAGGAGCCTTATTTTGGGCCGACAGAATGCCCAGAGAAAGTATCAGGATAGGAAAATATTTTACTAATTTCATCATTCACCTTTTGTAACTTAATGATTTTCAGTCAGGTAAATATAATGGAAAAACAAAGCAAAATGCTAAGCCTTTCTTTAATTTGAAAAACCACAAAATTATTATTGCATCGGTTTGCGGTGTTAATTAAATTAACATTGTTAAAAAAATAATCGATGTTAACCAGAGGACTAACTATATGAACAGGAAAAAAATTCAGGAACAGCGGATGAAGGAATATTTTATTCAGGCCACCAGGGAAATTTTGCGAAGTGAGGGATTAAAAAATGCCAGTGTCCGCAATATTGCCGAAAAGGCCGGCTATTCTTACGCAACCCTCTACAACTATTTCAAAGATGCCAAAGACCTGGTGTTTGAATGCGTCAGGGATTTTCAGCAGGAGTGCCGGGAGTTTATCGAATCAGAGACCAGGGAAACCAATGCCGGTATTGAGAAAATCCGCGCTATTAACCTGGCTTATGTAAAATATTTTGTGCAATACCCGGGGATTTTCGAGTTGTTTTATATCGAAAAAACATCGGACCTGGCGCATAAACAACCGACGGTGGAAATGATCAATGACTTTTTAGATAAAATCACAGAAAAAGACTGGCAGGTTGCAATTGCGCAGCAAAAAATAGAAAAAGAAGGCGCCGGTCTGGTACAAACACAAATTAAGTTTTTTATAATCGGCGTTCTGGTTTCCTATATTAACCGGCGACTAAATGCAGATTACCGGGAAATTATGGCAATGGTTGATAAACAATTAAACTACATTTTAGAGTTATAACCGATATCTAAAACCAGGTGATTAAAAACTGGCATAAAAATTGAACATCTATCGAAAAAATAATCAATAGGAGTGTAATATGTTTTTGTCATTTTTTCTTTTCATTCTAGGTGTAATCGTCGGGTTTAGTTTTTTGGCAATCATTGCCAGTTCGAAACAAGCGGATTTATGGGCCGCGGTAAAACTTGCCGCCTATAAAGAGGATTCTACCCTCTGCAAGGAATTAATACAAAATAACCACAGTTAATATTACAATCATTAGTTTAACTATCTTCTTAACAAGTGAATAAAAATTATTCACTTGTTTTTTTTTATTTTCAGGCATAGTTTATATTCGTTAATTGGCACCGCCTATAAATTAAATGGATATGAATAATTTACTTTTTATTAAACCATTAATATTACTGTTATTATCTACAGCAATCCTGTTTTCGGCAGAGCCGCACAATCAGGTAAAAATTGATCTTGAATATCCATCTGATCAGGAAATGGTAATCAATTTTTCTCTCGATTCTATTCGATTGCAGGTTTACTCTCAAAATCATAATAAATTTACATTGTTTAAATTAGCCGGCCTGAGTTCAATCAATATTCCCGGTCATCCGCAGCTACCGGTACTGGCGAAAAATCTTAATGGCTATCACAAAAATATTCACACTTCCCTACGGATTGACGAATCCGAAATAGTGACGATTGACCATCCCGTGCCCGGATTTTTGGATGAAGCCAAAGGAATTACAGTAACGACAGCGTCTGCCGATGAAACTATTGTGACACCCTTTCCGGGAAATATTTTAGATACAAAATACCAGGGGCTTGTGAAAAATTTTCCCATCACCACCCTCTGGTTTTACCCCATTCAATTATTATCGGACCAGCGGGTTCGGATTATTAAAAAAGCAAGTATCAGCATACAGTTTTCCAATCCTCCGCCTGTACAACCCAGCACCGAAGCGAGTCTCACCAGTTTATTTGATTCTCCTGTAAAAGTTGCACCTCCGCGAACGCTTAATAAAAGCCCCTTAAATCCATTGTTTAAAAAACCCTTCATAGGCTTTGAAATATCCCGGGATGGAATTTACAGGATCAATTATAAAATATTAAAAAAGGCCGGCCTGCCTGTCGAACAAATAGACCCGCAAAGTCTTGCCCTGTATAATCGTGGCAAACAAATTCCCATTTATGTTCACGGCGAGAAAGACCGTAATTTTAATACACAGGATTATATCGAATTCATTGGCAGCCGAAATCCGAATTCCACCGGCAACACCTCGGAACATGATCCTTTCACTGACACCAATATATATCAGCTCTACTGGAATATTGAAAAGGGACTTCGATTTAGCCTGGAATCTGTGGCGCCGGATTATCAGGGCCGGGATTTGATCAAACCGGTGGAGTTTGACGACCTGTATCATTTTGAAAAAAATGAAAAATTTCAACGGCTGGGATTTACTTATTCCAATATTTTAAGCACTCAACATGACCAGTATTTTTTCAGCAGGCAGGTTTTTAGCGGGAGCTCGGAAAATTTTGAATTCCACTTACCTTCTCCAAACACCAATACAACTAAAAATATTGGTGTAAAAGTAAAACTTCAGAGCCTGTCCCAATATATTGATCCCACTGCAACCATACTGATAAACGGTCAAAATATCGGTAAAAGCACCTGGCCCTGGCAGTCCCCCGGTTATATTGAGCAGGACCCGAATTATTATATCCCCAATACATTACTCAAGCCCGGCAAGAATGTATTAACAATCAATATGGAGCATAATATACAGGACCAGTCAGCGGTTATTGTGTTGGACTGGCTGGAAATCAATTACTTTCGAAATTTTTCAGCGGAAGAAGATTATCTCGAATTTCACAGACCCACCAACCAGGTGGATGGCCGCTATCAATTTGAAATAAAAGAATTCAGCAGCGATGATATTGTCATCTATAAAAACGGCGCGACTAAACTAACCAATTTCCAAAAATCCTATGATAGTGATAATGACTCATATTCCTATCGTTTTCAGGACGAAATTGCCGGCGCCACCAATTATATTGCCGCCGGTAATGACGCAATCCAAATACCGGACACCTGCTATCTGGACACACTCCACAATATTCTTGCAACTGATGGCTGTGAACACTTGTGCATTGTAGCAGATAAATTTTCAGGCAGCATTCAGTCGTTAATGAAATTTTATGGTGAGCAAGAAATAGATTGTTATGCTGTAACTGTAAAGGATATATACAATCAATTTAACGATGGAATAAAATCCCCCTTCGCGATCAAGGAATTTCTGAAACGCGCCTATGAAACCTGGACGGAATTTCCCAAATCCTGCTTGCTTATCGGCGACGCAAATCTAAATGACAGCGAGGCTGATTTATTACCCACCATGCTTTACCAAACCTATAAATGGGGCGGGGCAGCCAGTGACTATTGGTATTCACTGCTCAATGGCGATGATAATATTCCTGACATAGCCATTGGCCGCTGGGCCTGCTCAACTATTAAAGAGTTAGAGCGATTGATCAAAAAACGAATCGCTTATACAAAAGAGCCGGCAGCCGGTCACTGGCGAAACAAATATTTATTCATTGCGGGTAAAGAAGACGCTTTTAAGGAACAAACCGATTATTTTACTCAGTACAATATCAAATCGCCGGCGTCCATCAGCCGGATATTGGTCAATCCGTCCAATGTCTCTTCACGATTTTATGGCGGCACAGATACTCTGGTCAATCGGATCAACCGGGGAGTGTCCTTTCTGAATTTTGTTGGCCACGGTGGTGGCGCTGTCTGGGCCGACCGCTCATTGCTTAGACTGGAAGACCTGTACCAATTGAACAATGATCAATACCTCCCCTTTATCACCAGTTTTACCTGTTTCACAGCCGATTTTGCCGCAAGCCGGAGTCTGGGAGAAGAAATAACGGAACACAGTTCCGGCGGCGCGATTGGAATATTTGGAAGTTCAGGAGTCGGCTGGGTCATCAATGATTTTCTACTGGCGCGGGAGATCCTGGATAATTTACAAAATGATCGCCTGACCATCGGCGAAATCATTGATATAGGAAAAATCAACTATCTGACCCGGTATAATCATTATGGCTACCTGAAAAATTCAATGGTCTATCAATACAATCTCATAGGAGACCCAACCATCAAACTCTCCCTGCCTGATAAAACAGAGAATTACCTGAAATCAGACAAAGATGCCTATTCTCCGGAAGAGAGTATCACCCTTACCGGACAATTGCCCTTTGATGAAGGGAATCTGGAATTGCAAATTTATGATGAACAAAAATATCCGATTACACCGGTTATCCCCTACTATTTTACAGGTGAAAATTTTTCTGAAAGCATATTTTTACCCGATTCTGCGATCAAAAACGGTACGATTAATTATACCGGTGTCAATCAGGATAATACATCGGATTTTGCCGGATTTGTTCCATTTTCTTTCAGCCAAAATCATTATAAAAATCTGATTATCTCCCCGGCATCCATTGATTATAATGATAGTGTGTCTATGACCGTGAAATTTCTTCAGCCTATTGATTCACTTGTCTGGGAGATTGATACCGCTGCCACGACCGGTATCCTGCAAAACAGGGGCATTGATACCATTTACGCATTTTCTGGCAATGCTAAATCAATTCATAGAATTAAGTGTCAGCAAATGCCAGCCGGCCATTATCAGGCTGCCAGGCCCTTTATTCCAAAATTAAGCCCCCGGCATATTGCCTACCGCCTGGTTTGGTATCGGAATCATCAAAAACACTCAAGTTCACCGCAAATCCTGCATATTAACAAACCCATGGATATCGAGCTTCTTTCCCTCTGCCAGGGCGGAATCACTTTTCCCGCCATTGAAGCAGAAGTATTTCTACAAGGGAATGAAAAAGTGCCGGCAAATTTCACAACAACCATACAGACTCAGGACACCACAATTCAATCTTCCGTCACCAAAGTATTGACACCGATGGAAAAGCAGAAGGTTTTCCTGCCGATTAAGCCCAAAGGCCACAGGATCAATGGTTCCGTGAAAATTACCAGCACGAATAAAGAGGCCAACCTCGGCAACAATTCAAAGCATTTCAATTTTGAGATCAATCATTATCAGCTGACAAAAAAGCTGGGGAGTTCCTGTTTTGGTCAGTCTAATGATACCCTTTGGTGTGATTCCCTTTTCTTTGTTTTCCTGCCACCCAATAGTATTGCGGACTCGGCTGTCATTGAAATTAACAGCCGGAAAATTAATAAAATCACCCAGCCGGATATAAAACCTTCTTTGGATAAATTATATCATATTGGATTATCAAAAGAATTATCCTTTAACAATCCCGCTATCATCGGGTTTAAAGGCAACCGGAATGATTCCAAAATAATAAAATATAATTCCCGGCTTAATGGCTGGATTGTTACTGAATACCGGGCCGGGACCACGGAACAAACCAATCCCAATGGCCAGTATTGCTTGGCCACTGTATCGGATCAGCAGCCACCCGATGTGGAAATCAATTTCGACGGTCAAGATATTTTAACTCAAAATTATGTCGATGCCTTCCCTATGATATCCTTCATATTTCATGATGAAAACGGTATTAATTTTTCTGAGCAGACAATGAAACTGTTCATCGATGAGACGCCTATTCCGTTCAATGACCTGATCTACAGAGATACCCTAAATAATTTTACTGATGTCAATTGTTCCTATAGGTCAATTCTGGAATCCGGCACCCACGATCTTTATCTTTCGATACAGGATGCCGCCGGCAATATTACTGAGGACAATTTTCAATTTAAAATCTTTAAAAATCTTCAGATTATGGATTACGGCAACTATCCAAATCCCTTTCAAACCCGTACCTGGTTTGTTTTTGAAACGACGAAAAATGTGGAAGAATTTAAAATTAATATTTACGGAACATCCGGCCGGAAAATCCGGACAATTGACGACACTAACATCTTTGCTGATAAGCCTATGACAGCATCTGGCTATCATGAGATATGCTGGGACGGCAAAGATGATTTCGGCGATAATATTGCCAATGGTGTTTATTACTATAAAATGGTCGCCAAAACAAGAAATAAAACCATCAGCAAGAAAGGGGTTATCGCTAAACTCAAATGAAATATCTGGGCGTTATATTAATTCTTTTACTCCTGTTTAGCGACACATTCAGTGGCAATTATGCCAATGATTATTTGAATCTCGGAGTCAGTGCCAGGGAGCTGGCTATGGGCAACAGTTGCGGCGCCCTAAATAAAACCAGCAACAGTTTTTTATCTAATCCCGCCGGACTGGCTTATGAGAATGATAACAGCGTTAATTTGATGTATATGGACCAATACGGATTGGCGCGCCTGAATTACCTGGGCTATTCATTCGGAAAGGCATCAGACTATACTTTAGCTGTCAATTGGATCCGTTACAGCGTGATCGATATTCCCAGGCGGCCGGACCTCTTTTTGTCCGGTGAACATACTGAAGAGGCGCGCAAAAGGGAAATATTGAAGCACCGCGGCACCGGTTTCGGATACTTTTCTAATGTGGAAAACAATTTGTACCTTAGTTTTGCCCGCATGTTTCATTACAATATTTTTCTTGACTGGATGTTCAAAAATCTTAGTGTTAAAATTCCGGTGGGTGTCAATCTTAAACTTTTACATAAAAAATTAGATCAGTCGCAAGCCTATGGCCTGGGGGCTGATTTTGGGGCCCGCTGTCAATTTGATTTTGGCGAACTTATCGGCAATGGCCTCGGTGACATATCGCTTGGAATAATGCTGAAGGATATGACAGAAACCAATATTTATTGGGAAACTCAGCATTTGGATAAAATTCCTCCAACCTTAGAAACCTCAATCGCCTTTGAGCAGTCCTTACCGGTTTTTGATTCTATTTTATCTTTATCCTTATCCCGAAATAACCGCTATGAAAAGGAAATAAATGCCGGGCTGGAATACTCCATAAAACGTGTTGTCGCCATTCGCGCAGGGCACAATTACAATGGCTTCAGCGGCGGTTGCGGCCTGTTTTTCAGGCTTTTTAATATTCAGCACAATTTAAATTATGCTTTTCATTCCCACGCAATAGGCAACAGTCATCGTATAGGAATTCTTTTATGGTTTTGAAAAAAATATTTATCCTGTTTTGCTTCTTCTGCATCTTTCACAATTGTGATCTGCCACTTGATCAGGAACCCCCCGATACTCCAGTTTGGATCCCGAAATCCCAGCCTCAGGATTCTGTCGAAACCGGCATTGATGCGGTGCCTGAAAAAAATAGCATCTTTATGCACTGGTATCCGGTTTCAGACCGGGATTTGGAAGGCTATAAAATATACCGCGCCGATATCAAAGATGAATTAAATATTCATGAAACGGGTTATTTTGAACAGGTTGCCGGCATTAATATTTACCACAACCCTGAATTCGATACATTGTATTATGATGAAGATGTTCAGATAAACCGGCTCTACAGATATTTTCTCCGCGCTTATGATTATGACGGTAATCTCAGTTCTCCTTCCGATACGATTGAGTACAAACTTATTGAAAAAGCAACCTTGATCTCGCCGATAGATAAGGAAGAAGTATCCACCACCCCTGTTTTTAAATGGCGAAATACTGCCAGAACCAATGAAATCGTGATCCGGCTGGAAGAATTTCCCTCCGCCCGGATAATCTGGATCACCCGCTTTAACAGCCCCGGTTTTACTGAGGAAATTGTTAAAAAACCCTACAATTTTGATCAATCTGCCAAACTTACCGCCCTGGAATCAGGAATGAAATACCGCTGGCGTATCGATTGTATCGCCTTTACAAATCCCGATGCCACTGACCTGGAAGGTTCCGAATCAGCCTGGCAATATTTTACTGTAAATCAGTAAACAATATTGTTTCATTCTGTTGATTTTTCAGCTTATTCTACATATTATTATATTGTGCTGTAAATGAAAATAAATGAAAGGATTTTGATATGTTACCTCTAAAAAAAGTTTTATGCCCACTTGATTTCAGCGAACACTCACTAAAAGCTCTGGACAGCGCGAAAGAATTAGCTGATAAATTCAACGCGGAATTGCATTTGGTCAATGTCATTGCGCCATTTCCTGTCCTTCCGGCCTCCCCGCATCCGGTTGGATTTAATGTTCAATCCTATGAAAATGAACTTGAAGAAAATTCCAGTGAACAACTGGAAAAGGTCATCAAAGATAAAATCGATGGGCAATTTAGTGTCAAACATACCATCTTAAAAGGCGATGCCGCGCATGAAATTATTAAGTACGCGAAAGAAGAAGATATTGACCTGATCGTCTTGTCAACTCACGGGACCGGTGCGCTTAAACACCTAATCTTTGGTTCAGTAGCAGAAAAAGTCCTGCGTCATTCCGAATGTCCTGTGCTGACCATTCGTATCTTCTAAATTCGCAACCGAAAACCATTTCCCAATACTTCATGTATATTGGAGATGATTACAAAAGCCCCCGGGTCAATATCCCTGACCAGTTCACGTAAGCGTGCAACTTCCTTGCGCGTTACAACCGCAAAAAGAACTTCCCGATTTTCACCGGTGTAGATACCCTGCCCATGCAGCAGGGTTCCACCCCGGTGCATCTTTTGATTGATGACCTCAATGATTTCCTCATGCTTTTCGCTGATAATATAAAAGCCCGGGCATAATCAAATCCATCAATCATTCACACACCCATTGTTTTGATATTAGCCACCACAAAGTTTATCAAAACAACTATTTATCACTAATCGATTTTATTGATTAACTATTTTGCTTTATATCTTTTCTGTAAGTAAAAATAATTATAAATTCCTGATATGGAAGAAAAAAGTATTTATCTGGAAGTGATTTTCCCGGCAAAATTATGGCAAACATTTACCTACAAAGCAGAAAACAAAGGTGATACCTTTTTTCAGGGACAACGTGTTTTAGTCAGCCTGCGCAATCGCCAGATCATCGCTTTTGTCGACCACATTCACCATAATACCCCGGAATATAAATGCAAAATGATTTTAGATATTATTGACCGCACACCGATTTTCCCCAATGAACTATTTCAATTTCTCAAAAAAATCTCCGCTTACTATCTGGCCCCGCCGGGCATGGTGCTCGATTCTGCGCTGCCTTCGGAAATCAAACTCCAGAAATTCCGCACATTCCACCCAGTATCAAATCACAATTCTTTCCACCAGTTCGAAGATATTATACATGAAATCCGGCAAAAACCCGGTATAAAATATACTGCCCTGAAACGTAAATTTGACAGGCAGTATATCAATAAGGGGCTGAATCACCTAAAAAAACACAGGATTATTGAAGAGCAGCCATTGTTTAAAGATAAAACCAAAAAGCAACAGTCAGCGCGCACTCTTCGTTTTCATGATAATTTTAATCCTGAATCCATCCGGTCTAATGCCAAACGGCAAATTGAAATAATAGATTTTTTAGAAAAGCACCAGATAATTCATGACCATCAAATTAGTCTCTTTTCTGCCCAGGCAATCAAGCGTTTGATTGATAAAAAGATTATTCAAATGGAAACAAAAGATGTGACCATGGACAAAATTGTTGACGGGCTCCATTTAAAACATAAAACAATCCAGTTAAATGATCAGCAACAGGCCGCCTATGATACGGTTTCACCAACCATTGATGACGATAAATATAAAGGATTTTTATTACACGGTGTCACCGGCAGTGGTAAAACTGAAGTTTATATCAAACTGATCGAAAAAGCGCTGCAAAATGGAAAAAGCTCGATTATTTTAGTTCCGGAAATTGCGCTGACGACGCATCTGGCCAGTCGCTTTTACGGTGCCTTTCAGGAGAATATTGCCATTTGGCATAGCGGACTTACTGCGACAGAGCGCAGCAATATCTGGCACAAGATCGCTTCCGGTCAAATAAAAATTGTCATTGGCGCACGCAGCGCCCTGTTCATGCCCATGGAAAATCTCGGACTTATCATTGTTGATGAAGAACATGAACAGTCCTATAAACAGCAGAATCCGGCGCCCCGGTATCATGCACGCGATGCGGCTTTATTGCGCGGATTTCTCAGTCATGCCACAGTCCTGCTCGGCTCAGCCACACCCAGTTTGGAATCCCATTATAATGCACTCACCGGTAAACTGGAAAAGATCAAAATTACCAAACGCTACACCAAAGTCGCCACGAACCGCATCCATCTTGTTGACATCAAAAAAGAATTCACAGGTTCCACCAGCACACTGATGCCCTTTTCAAAATTAATGGTCCAAAAAATCCATGAAAAACTGGATAAAGGACAGCAGGTTTTACTGCTGCACAATCGCCGCGGCTATTCCAATTTTTTACTTTGCGCCAATTGCGGATGGACACCCAAGTGCGAACATTGTGATATTACACTGACCTATCATAAAAATATCAAACGGGTGGTTTGCCATTATTGCGATTACTCCACAAAAATTCCCCGGGTCTGTCCCGAATGTGGTAACAAAAAATTTTTCTATCCGGGATTCGGTACGCAAAAGATTGAGACAATTCTCAATCGCGAATTCCCCGAAACCAATATTGCCCGCCTGGATATGGACTCCACTGCCAAAAAAGGATATATGCATAAGGTTCTGAAAGATTTTGAGACCGGTCAGATACAAATGATCGTCGGCACACAAATGATTGCCAAAGGGCTGGATTTTCCCAATGTATCACTGGTGGGAGTGTTGAATGCTGATGTCGGACTCTTTCTGCCGGATTTTCGTGCGCGGGAAAGGGTATTTCAGTTGCTCTACCAGGTTTCCGGCCGGGCCGGCCGTGGAAAAATAGCCGGTGAAGTGGTGATCCAGACCTATAATGCCGAGGATTTTACAGTCAATTGCGCTATTCAGCAGGATATAAAGAAATTCATTAATAATGAATATTCTGAGCGGAACCTTATGAATTATCCGCCCTTCAGCCGTATTGCAGCAATCAATTTTACCGGCAAATCCCATGAAAAAGTCCGCGCCGTAGCATTGCAATCCAGTCATGTTCTGCAACAGAACAACCGGTATCAAATCAACATACTTGGCCCTGTCTCAAATCCTATATCGCGAATAAAAAATCAATACCGCTATTTTATTTTGTTAAAATCCCGCAAGGAAAAGGATGCTTCCGGTAGCCGGCTAAATCGTTTGATCGGTAAAGTAATTTCCAATCAAACCTTACAAAAGGAAAAAGGTAGCGTAAACATTTCCATTGATGTTGACCCGGCAGGACTGCTATGAAAATTTTAATGGCAATCATATTATCTTTTTCACTTTTGCTAGCCGGCGAAATCACAATTGAACCCTACAATCATTCTTCCAAATATATACGTATGACCCAAAAAATCGTATCCGGTAAAATGAACCATCTGGACCAATACTTTCGTACCGATGAGATTGATATCAATATTCTGTTGTTTCATAGTCACCGTGATTTTACAAATGTCACCGAACTGCCCAGGCGTATTCCCGGCGCCCTGATCACCAGCACCAATAAAATCTATTTAAAAACACCGGATCTCACTGCTATGACCACACCGGAATATGAAAAATTAATTGCCCACGAACTCATTCACGCCCTGCAAAACCATAGTGTCAAATTAAACCTCTTTCCAGACTGGTTCAACGAAGGGCTTGCGGAATATTTCTCCGAAAGTTTTGGCTTGCGTAAAAAAATTCTCTTGTCAAAATATTTATTACGGGACAATATACACGATCTCAGAGATTTACAGTTCATTGAACATAAAAAATATATTTCCGCAACCCGGGAATATGTCGAATCCGCCTCGGTTATTGAATTTCTGATCGCAAATTACAGCAATAGCGTCATTATGAAAATATTGGCATCCATGGAAAAAGAAAAAAATTTTGCAACGGCATTGATCAATACGGTCAATCTTTCCGAAGACCAGTTAAACCACTACTGGCAGACTTATATAAAGGAGCATTACGGAAAATTATACCTGATTGACCTGCAATATATTGTCTGGCTATTTCTGCCATTTATTTTTATATTCTCAGTTATTGTGAAACAAATCTTGAACAAGACGATTATAAACAGATGGAAATATGAAAAACTGGAAGAAGATATTAACAGCATTTTTAATAATCGTGACAGCCGGCATGATGACACTGAATGCACAGGCTCTCTATCAATTAAATAATCACGCAAAAACAGCTTCGGCTTGGGGTATCGGCTCGGCCACCTCAACATTATATAATAGCTTTGACGGCATTTTCCAAAATCCCGCCTTAATGGCCAATTCCCCAAAATTTTACCATCTGAATTATACAAACTTTGTTTTGGATATTAATACCACGACCCTGAATGTTGGACTTAAGAACCGGTTTTTTAACTATGCGGTCAGTATCAGTTATATGAATTTCGGTGATTTTACTGAAAAAGATATTGACGGTAATCCGATGGGTGAGTTTGTTGCTAATGATAAAGAATTATCACTGGTCGTGGCGAAACCCTTCGGTCAATATTTTTCCTTTGGAATGTCCGGGTCTTATCTTAACTCCAAAATCAACCATGCCTCAGCAACAAACCTGAGTGGTTCTGTAGGTATGCAATTTCATTATCCAAAAGAAAACTTGTCCATTGGATTGAGCCTGAAAAATATCGACCGGCAACTGGATTCTTATGCTGGAAAAACAGAAACCTTACCCAATCTCTGGACTTTGGGCGTTTCAAAAAAATTAAAATATTTACCGGCCGTCATTAGTTTAGATTTTCTAAAATACACTGATTATGATCCGATCTTTAATGCCGGTATAAAGTTTGAAGCCAACCAATATTTTAATATTATGCTGGGTACATCCAGCCGGAAATTTGACCTGCAAAACCGAACCGACCTGGCAAGTTTGACAGCCGGCATTAGCGGCGGCATTGCCCTCAATCTCAGAAAATTTCATCTGGATATGAGTTATAGTTCACTGGGGGATGCCGGAGAAATCACCTCTTTTAGCTTTTACAGGACTATGGAATAGATTATGAAATATTTTATAACAATTACCTTATTCTCTTTATTTATGATAATGAATTGTGACGGCACGGCCAGCAATACCATCAGTTATGGGTTTGATGTTGAGCCAATTTTTCGTGATAACTGCTTCGCCTGTCATAGCAGTGAGAAGAATTCCAGTGCCAACCTGAATTTGAGTTCCTATGAAACCTTAATGTATGACACCAGTGATTCCGGTCCTGTGG
The DNA here is from genome assembly GCA_964498725.1 of uncultured bacterium. GTDB lineage: Bacteria > Fidelibacterota > UBA2242 > UBA2242 > JAFGTP01 > JAFGTP01. Next base: position 29,667 of record CAZCHS010000013.1, read on the forward strand.
TTATTCCAAAACATCCTGAGCGAAGTATTTTGATTGATAAGATCGCCAGTCCTACCCCAATGTTTGGTTCCCAGATGCCCTTTAACGCCGAACCGCTGAGCAATGAAGATATTCGAATGATTGATATTTGGATCTATCGCGGCGCCAAGGATAATTAATACTACCCTCCTTATGACTACATTTGTGAAGCAGACTGAAGCCTACTGATTCTTCTGCCTTTTGGATTTGTTAAGGCTTGTCTCAAAAAGGTTCATTCCGGAAGGGCATGCTATATTTCCCCGTTGGGGTTAGTTCCAAAATCCCTCAGGTTTTACTGATCAAACTTAGGTGCTCTAACCAAGAATTTTTTTTGGACACGGATGAATCGGATTACTCGGATTTGTTTTTTACTCGCAGATCATGTGAATGTACACGGATTTATACCATTCAATAATTTTATTCCATAAACGGAAAAAGGGCTGCTCATATAACAAAGCAGCCCTTTTAAAAAAAATGATATATTTAATTTAAAATTAAATTATCCCTTCAATTTAAATACAACCGGGATTGAAATCCATACACCAACTTTTCGATCACGCTGGAGCGCCGGTTTAAACCGGGTTTCCTTAATAGCCTTAATCGCAGCCTCATTCAAACCTGTGTTTGGAATTCCCTTTAAAACTTCACAGCGACCAACATCACCGTTTTCATCAATGAAAGCCTGTATCACAACAGTTCCTTCGATTCCGGCTTCCTGTGCAATTTCCGGATAAACTACATTTCTCTGAATTGCGGCAAATCCACCAATTGGTTCCGGTGGCTCATCGTAAGGAATAAACCTTACACGCGTTCCGGATTCTTCTTCCTCCTCTGGCGGCGGTGGTGCGTCACTAAAATCCACTTCATAATCATCAAATGATTGTAATTCAAAATCAATATCTTCGTCTAAATCTTCATCTTCCGATTCAACCGGAATAGCAGGCTTGGATGGTGCCTGAACTTGTTGAATCTGTTGCTGAGTGACCGGCGCGTTTTCCTGTTCGATAAATACTTGTGATTCTTGTTTGCCAGTCGCGTCTCTTTCAAATTTAGGGAACAGATACAATCCAACAATAAATACAACCAGTGTAATGACCAGTGCATTCTTGATAATGAGTGGATACTTTAATTTTAAACTTACTTCTGGTTTTTTTCTAAGTATCATGATAATTTCCCTAAGATGCTGTTCTTGTTGAATAATTGATCTTATAAGCCTGAGCTTTTCTCAATTCCTTATGAATTAAATCAATCACCTCATATTTCGTATCTACATCAGCGCGTAGTGATATTGTTAAATCACCTTGTGCTTCTTTTTGCTTTACAAAGGCTATATTTCTGATGTTTTCCGGTTTTACCAGTTGTCCATCAATACTAATCATTCCAGCCTTGTTCACCCAAATGTAAGTTACATTCACCCTTGATTTGAGTTTTTGTATCTTTTTTGCCTGGGGCAAATTGACAGGGAGCCCCTCGGCTGTTCTTAATACAGAAGATACCATAAAGAAGAAGATCAACATAAATACAATATCAGGCATCGCAGTTGTAGGAATTTCAGCTTTTCGTTTACTTTTTCTTTTCCATTGTTTCATAGCGTTTTTTCCTTGCAAACAATATCACTGTGCAATTGAGATATTCTTATCAGCATTTGCCATTTTCAATTGGTCCAAAACCGCAATGTAATCCTCATATATGGCGCTTTCATGGGCTTTGACAGAAAAAATCATTTTTGAATTTTTCAATAACAATCTTTCTATTTCATTCTTAACATTGTCCATTTCCACAATTTCACCATCAAGGAAAACTTTACCTTTCGGATCAACCAAAACTTTTGTGATCCTGTCTTTATTAAGTTCAACCTCTTCACCTTCCGGCGGCAAAATGATACCAATTCCTTTATCCATGTCAATGGTTGTGGCAACCATGAAAAAAATCAGGATAAGGAACGCGATATCCGCTAACGACCCGTCGGGTATAGAAGCATCACGATCTTTATTTTTCTTTAATACAGCCATGTTTGCTCTCTTTAAAGTTTAAATTATTCTTTTCCTTGGTCAAAAGAAATTGTGTCAATCAGATTAATAGAACTTTCTTCCATATTTACAACGATATTATCGACACGAGACTGAAAAATATTGTAAAAGAACTGAATGATCATCGCGACAATCAGTCCGAAAAGTGTTGTCAAAAGCGCCTGAGAAATACCACCCGCGACAACTGCCGGGGAAATATTGTTGGCCGCTTCAATATCCTGAAAAGCGACAACCATACCGGCAACTGTTCCGGCAAATCCAAGCATTGGTGCCAATACAATTACTGTAGAGAGCCAGAGCATACCTCTTTCCAGAAAAGCCATTTCAACTGTTCCGGCATTGGAGATTGCTTTTTCCACTGCTTCCACACCAAACTTATATCTGGATAATCCTGCATGAAAAATTTCGGCAATGGGCCCTGGTGTGCTTTCGCATAATTCCAATGCAGCCTCAACACCGTCTTCCTTAAGCGTTTTATTCATTTTTGGAATAAAACTTTTTGTCACAATTGTTGATTTTGTCAACGTATAAATTCTTTCCAATGTTACGACTAAACCGAAAATAAAAAGCCCTAAAATCGGCCACATCATTGGTCCGCCGTCATTAAATAATTCAACCATTAGTTAACATCCTCCATTTTAATTTCTAATCTTAAAAAACGACTTATATTAATTCTGATAATTTTAAGCCAATGCTTTCAAAAAATCAACTATAAATTAATGTTTCCGCATCTACTATTCAACTAAAATCTTTTTTGCTTCATCAAAATAGTCAATAACTTGTTCTATATAGTCATCACCAAGCCGTAAAACTTTATATGACTCGTCATAACTCCAGAGTTCTTTTGCCATTTCCGCCTTAATGCGAAGTTTCAAATATTCCTTATCTTTTTCCACCTCATCGGTTTTAAAATCAATTTTTTGTTCTTCAACCAGTTCCAAAAATTGCTTGAAGTCTTTTTCACTTAATTCGAAATTTTGAATAAAATCCTCTTTTTTTTCGGATAAATCCTTATGATCGGAAATGTAATCAGATGAATAGACAAACAGTGGCCTTGTAGCGGCCGTCAGAATAACACGCCCGGACTCTGTAATGTCAAACTCATCATCTATATGATAGTCCGGCGTAATGCCACCACCACCCAATACAGTTCGGCCGCTTTTGGTCTTGAATTTTGGCTTGACCCTGGCAGAATCCTGGGCCGCCAGCAGCGAATCGCGATTTTCAACGGCAAATTCTTCATAATAAGAGATCATGTCACCATCTTCATAAGGCCGCTGAATCAGTCTTCCCGATGGCGTGTAGTATTTCGCAATGGTTACCCGGATAGCGGAACCGTCACGCAGACGGTACTGACGCTGTACGAGCCCTTTACCAAAACTGGTTTCGCCAACAACTATACCACGATCAAGGTCCTGAACAGCTCCGGCCACGATTTCACTGGCGCTGGCACTGCCGCGATTGATCATAATGATCAGGGGAAATTGCTCTTCACCTTCAATACGACCGGAATGATAGACAGAGTTGGAATTGGGAATACGGCCTTTGGTGGAAACGATCACTTCTTTGCCTTCAATAAACAGATCGGAAATATTCACCGCCTGTCCCAAAATACCGCCACTGTTCCCGCGCAGGTCAAACAGTAACTTTTTCATCCCCTGTGCTTTCAATTCTTTAAAGGCTTCATGAACTTCTTCATAGGTTGTGGATGAAAAGCGATTGACAAATATATAACCGATCTCGTCATCCAGCATAAAGGAAGCGGAAACACTGTAAAGGGGAATTTCGTCTCTGATCAGCGTCACATCGAAATTTTCAATGCCTTCGCGATTAATTGTCACCTCTACCTTAGACCCTTTTGGGCCGCGTAATTTTTCAGGAACATCATTGCGTTCAATTTTGTAGGCGGACTCGCCGTCAATCTTAATGATCTTGTCCCCGGTTTGCAGGCCGGCTTTATCAGCAGGCGAATCAGCAATCGGTGAAATTACGGTAATGTAGCCATCAAGAATGTCAAATTCGATACCGATTCCCTCAAATTTACCATCAAAATTTTCTTCAACGTTGGAGAGTTCTTCCTTATCGATGAATATAGAATGAGGGTCCAGTTCATTCATCAAACTTTTGTAAACACCGTCAAATATTCTGTCCCAGTCGGGTACCTCTGCATAATTTTCATTTACCAGACTGATAATGTCGGATAAGACATTCATTTTCATATACAGATTATTTCCGGCGACGCACATTTTTCTGCCCAGCGGCGTTACTACCAACAGTGCCAAGATCAGCACAGTGGCCAGCAATATTACTCTTACAGTTCTCTTTTTAATCTTCAAGTATATTTCCTTTCAATTTAAAATCATCACAATTTATTCATGACACCTTCAGCCGCAACCATTCCGGTCACAGCGGCATAGACAATACCACGGCTGTGACCACTGGCATCCCCGGCAACAAAAAAGTTGTCACAGGTTGTTTCCATTTCACTGGTCACCTTATAATTGGTGTCATAAAACTTTATCTCCGGTGCGTATAGCAGTGTATTATTTGATAGCAGCCCGCCAATAATCTCATCCAGGACAGTGATGCCCTCGATCAGATTTCGAACGATGCGATGGGGGAAGACCATTCCAATATCTCCCGGCGTGACATCTGTCAGGGTTGGGGCAATAGCGGATTTGTTGAGTCGGCCCCAGGTAGATCGTCGTCCGTTCAACAAGTCAGATAAACGTTGAATAATGGGTTTTCCACCGCCAATGGTCATGGCCATTCGCGCCATATCACGGCCATAGCTGGTGCTGTCTTCAACCGGGTTTGTCAGGGATACCCTGGATAATAACGCAAAATTGGTATTGACTGTTTTGGAATCCCGCTTAGCATGGCCATTCACCAGCACAAACTCATCATATTTTTCTTTGACAATATAGCCCCGGGGATTTGTACAGAATGTGCGTACCAGGTCATCAAAACTTTTTGAATAGAGACGAAACTTTGCATCATACATGACATCGGCAATTTTATCATAAATTTCATAGGGAAATTCCACACGTATTCCCACATCAATCGGGCCGTAGGCAGTGGTCACACCAATATGTTTCACCTGCTCCCGCAGCCAGTAAGAACCGGCCCTTCCCGGTGCCGCAATGACATTTTTACCAGTATATTCTTTTTTTTCTGTTGTAATAACAAATGCTTGGGGGCTGCCGGCAATATTGACTACCTTTTCATTTTTCAAAAAAGTAATGTTTTTTTCAGCTGCCAGTTTTTTATAAAAATTATCAATGATAATATGCAGGACATCCGTGCCAATATGACGTTGTTTTCCATAAATAAACTCAACACCCACAGAATGGGCTTTCCGTTTCAGTTCCATGCTGCCTTTATCGTTCAGACCCGAATAACCGCCTTTTGCGCCAACAGCTGTAAAAACATCATCCACTTTTTGGATCATCGTTTCAATTTCATCTTCAGTACGGCCAAAGGAAGCAGGATTGCCACCGATTTTACTGGTCAGATTGAGTTTGCCGTCTGAAAACGTTCCGGCGCCGCCAATTCCATAATTCATATCCTCTCGCAAAGCGGGTTCGTCTCCACGCTCGATGATCAGTACGGAGATGTCTTTGCCGGCCAATTCTTCAGCGGCAAACATTCCCGCGGGACCGGAACCAATTATTATCACATCAAATATGTCTTTCATATTTCTTTCCCGAATTGCATTTTAAATACCAATCCATAAAATCATAGTTTTAAAGGTTATTTACAAGAAATTTATTTTTTGCTTTCCTTTTATATTTTTGTGGTTATTATTTCGTGTTTATTACTTTTCTTTTTAGATTAGTATAGATTTTTTACAGGATTTAATAATTTATCAAGTGAATAAACAGGACTTTTAATTTATTTATGAAACGATCAGGATTTCATGTATTTAACCTTAACAAAAGGACTCAGTTCCAAATGAATAAAATCTTTATAATCGATGACGAACCTAAAATAATCAGCACAATTCAGGAAAATTTCAACAATACCAATTTTCAATTCTATGCTTATGAACAGTCTGAAGAAGCTCTCAAAGACTTAAATCATATCCATCCTGATATTATACTGCTTGACCTGGTGCTGCCGGGAATGGACGGATTTAAATTTTTAGAAAAAGTCAAGGATAAAAATCTCCACATTATTGTCATTTCCGGTCAAAAAAGAATCGAATCCGCTGTCAAAGCCATTAAAATGGGCGCCTGCGATTACATTACCAAACCCTTTGACTTTAATAAACTTAAAAAAACAATCAATAAATATCTAACTATAAAAACCATAAAAAGTGACATTTATACTGATAATGAGATCATTGGAAACAGTAGTAAAATCCTGCAGGTTCATGACTATATTAAAAAACTGAGCCGCTCTTATGACACCACCATTATGATCAAAGGCGAAACCGGTACAGGCAAGGAATTGGTAGCCCGCGCCCTGCATTTTCAAAGCCCTCGCAAAACCAATGCCTTCATCGAGATCAACTGCAGCGCAATTCAGGAAACACTGCTGGAATCGGAACTTTTCGGTCATGAACGGGGCGCATTTACCGGTGCCCTGAACACGAAAAAAGGCTTATTGGAGATGGCCAATGGCGGCACTTTTTTTCTTGATGAAATCGGCGACATGCCCCTGGGATTACAGGCAAAATTATTAAAGGTACTGGAGCAGAGAAAAATACGCCGAATCGGCGGGCTCACTGAAATCGATATTGATGTTCGGTTTCTCTGCGCCACTTCCAAAAACCTGGAAGAATTAACCCTGCAAAATAAATTTCGCAAGGACCTTTACTATCGTATAAATGTGGCGGCTATAAATTTACCTCCTCTGCAGGAGCGGGATGAAGACCTACTCCTGCTGGCAAACCATTTTCTGAAACATTACTGCCGGAAATTCAGGAAATCCATTCGTGCCATCAGCAAAGAGGCCAAAGTCTGTCTGAAAGAATACGCCTGGCCCGGAAATGTCCGTGAACTGAAAAACAAAATTGAGCGGGCAGTTTTATTTGAAGAGGGTAATTATCTGTCCCGTGATAGTATTTTTAGCGATGAAACCAATACCAATCAGATGTCACCCAATAATCTTTCTCCCGGCCAATTTTCATTGGATGAAATGGAAAGACAATTAATAATCGAGACCCTGAGCCAAACTGCCGGTAACCAAACCAAAGCGGCAGAAATTTTAAAAATCTCCCGTTCAAAACTAAAATATCGCATGAAAAAATATAAAATCAGTAGTGAAAATACTAAAATTGGATAATATGAACCAGTTATGACCAATATCAACCAATTTACCATAATATCTATAAGCAAAAAATAAAGTTAAAGAAATAATTTACAATAAATTACACCTATGGCATTGATTTTGTCTAATAGAGGCTGGCACAAAAAATTAATTATTATGAAAAGGAGTTCAAAATGAATGCAAAAACCAAAGTATTGCTTACCTCAATAATTACAATGTCATTGGCGATCATTTTAGCCACCGGTTGTAGTGAATCAGGTATCACAAACCCGGCGGTTTCCGCGGAGGGAATAGCTGCCAGTGAGATTCAATTCATTCAGTGGGATAGCAAGATAACAGAAACGTTTAATACACTGGACAAGACAACTGTCAGTGAAAAAATATTTACAAAAGCCGGCGGCGTGCTGTCCACTGCAGACATGTACGGATGCAAACTAACTGTTCCCTCCAATGCCTTCCCCGAAGATGAACGACTGATTCAGGCCAGTTTGACTATTACGGATGATAATTTTGCCGGTATTGAATTTCTACCCAGCCAGCAATTCACCAAAGCGGTTACCATCGAATTGCCATTCTCAGCTATCAGAGTCGATGATGAAAATGAATATAATGAGATACGCGCTTTCTGGTATGATGAGGAAAGTGGACTTTGGGTTGAAATTCCCGATGTTAAGATCGACACAGATAAAGAAGTCGTCGAAGCGGAAATTGATCATTTTACAAGATTTGGATGGGGATTCTAAAAAACTATAAAAAGAGAAAGTAAAGAGCATTGAATAATCAAAATCTTTTTAAAAATATACTGACTGTTTCGGAAAATTTTTGCGGCAATTCCTTTGTCGCAAAAATTTTAGACCTCAAGCAGGAGCGTGAACGATATTTGAATAATATCTGGAAGCAGGAAGACTATCAAAGCCTGGTTCCGGAAAGAGATGTCAAAAACGCCACTCGAAAAATAGATTTTGACACTGTCACCTATTTCGCCGCAAAAAAACTTACTGATCCAAAATTTACTGAATTTCTGACGGACATCATTACAATGTCTTTTGATCATGGCGAACTGACTTATTCCCGGGAATTGATCACGATTCTGTTCAAGGCCTATGAGCAATATCTCAGTGAAGAAAACAAAGCCGCACTTTATCGTATATTGGGCGAGATTTATTTCTATCAGAATGATTTTGAACAGTCGCAACACTATTTTGATAAAAGTCTTGCCCAGTACGAATCCTTATCAGACTTTGCCGGTATTGCCAAAATCAAAAATTCCATCGGTGTTTTGTCTGTGGAACAAGGATTTTACAAAGCGGGCAAAAATCTTTTTGAAGAAGCCCGTGAAATTGCCAAAGAGCACATGCTGAACAGCCTGATCATAAATTGTGACATAAACCTGGGAAATTACTATTTCGTCATAGGGGACACACAAAAAGCCTTAAAAAAATATTTTGTTGTAAAAGAGTATGCCGAAACCCATAATTTAAAAAACCTGATGGGTAAGGTAAACATCAATATCGCCAGCACTTACAAACTCAAAAAGGAATACCAAAAAGCGTTGAATTTTTTGATTAACGTTTCCAGAATAATCGAAGATTCTGAAAATAAATTCTTGAAAGCGCTCTATTACCTGGTCAAAGGTGAAGTGCTGATCTACAATGAACAGCAACAGAGCAGCATGGCATTATTAACCAGCGCTTTCACACTGTTTTCTGAAATTGGCGATAAATTGAGTATTGCCGACACCTACCGGGCACTGGGAATTTTGTTCCGCACCAAAGGGAATGAAAAAGTCGCTGTTTCCTACCTGGAAAACAGCGTTAAAATCAACAAGATCAACAACAACCAGTTGAATTTGGGAGAAACCTACATTGCCCTCGGCAATCTCTATCTTGACAAAGAAAATATAGAACAGGCCCGGGATTATTTCTCAAAGGCAAAAGAGTGTTTCACCCTCTGTGACAGTTCACTAAGAGTCAAAGAAGTAGACAAAATAATAAATAATCTTTAATAATGTTGACTATTTTTCAATAAAAAAGCTTAAAGACTTTTGTCTTTTAGCTTTTTTTTTATATTTTAATACTCTGATAACTCCTGAATAAAATGGAACAGAGATGACTGATTTTAATCACAAAAAGTATCAAGAAATTTTTTCCAGTCTGCAAAATATTATTACTGATATAATTCTACTCTGTGATATGGACCATACTATTCTGGGCTCCAACCGGGCTGCCGACATAATTCTGGGCAAAGGAGAAAAGGTCAGAGGCTACAAATGTTTTGACGTCCTGAAAAAACGCAAGAGTTCATGTGATGACTGTCCCCTGGCGGCCACCCTTGAATCAGGAAAAATCCTCCCCTACTCCTATTATGATAAAGATCTCAATGAATATTTTGAGGAGAGACTTTTTCCGGTTACCAACAATGGCGGAAAACCGGAATTTTATATTGCCACCTGTCGCAATATCTCCGCCACAAAAGCCATTGAAAACAAATCATCACAGGTAAAACGCCTATCGGCCCTGGGACGTATCAGTAGTGGGGTTGCCCATGATTTCAATAATATTTTGACAATCATCAGCGGCCGCATCAATATGCTTCAAAAATATGCTGACAATGATGATATGCAACGGCATATCGACCTGATCAAGAAAGCTATCTATGACGGATCAGAAAAGATCCGGGGAATTCAGGATTTCGCGAAACACAAAAGCGATGAAAAAAAAATTACCATCAATCTCAGTGAATTACTGCTTGAAGTTAAGGATATTACAGAACCCAAATGGAAAATCGAAACGTTGAACCAGGGAATCATCATTGAGCCTATTTTAACCCTGGAGACCAACTTATTCATCAGAGGGAACAAGTCCGACCTCCGCAATTGTTTTGCTAATATTATTTTTAATGCAATTGACGCGATGCCTGATGGCGGACTGATCAAGATAAATTCCAGGGGCCATAATAATTTTGCTCATATTATTTTTCGGGATACCGGTATCGGCATGACCGACGAAGTGAAAGAAAAAATATTTGATCCTTTTTTCACAACCAAAGGCGAATCAGGTACCGGTATGGGAATGAGTGAAGTGTATGGCATAATCAAACGCCATAACGGCTTCATCTCAGTGGATAGTACAATCGGAGTGGGTACCACGATAACAATTAAAATGCCGGCGCTGGATTTAACCGGTCATCAAAGTAGCGTAGATGTTTCCAATAATTTTTCCGAAATTGCTGTCATTTCCATCTCAGAGAATGAAGTACAACAGGAATTAATCCAAAATATATGCTCTGATTATGAAGTCAAACTTAAACTGTATAAGAATTATGACAAAGCCTTTGAGTCCTTCAGGAAAATCCGGCCGCGCATTTTTATTACCAACCTGAAAAGTCCGGAAATGAAAGGCTTGAAAATCGCACAGCGGGTTAAGCAGCATAAACGCAATACGATTACAGTACTCATACCGGAAATAATTCTCTCCCAGGATGAACATAATTTATTTTGCCGCACTTTTGACCATATTATTAGCCCCCCTTTAACACGGGACAAGATAAATATTTACATTAAAAAAATAATTCATACAGTAAGAGACAACAGGAATAAATGAACCGAAAATTTTTAATCATTATTTTCGCCGTTTTTTTTATAATTAATTGCGCGAAAAATAATCCAAAGAGAAACAAAGACCTCCTTACCATTGGTATTCGCAATGAGCCGGAAAATTTAATGCCGCTTTTTCCGCTGAATAATATTTCCAGGGACATCAATGCCGTTATTTTTAATCATCTACTGGCAATGAATGAGGATTTACAAAGTTTTTCCCCGGAATTGGCCCGCAGTTATCAATTTGGTAAAGACAGCCTGGCGATTACTTTTCACCTACGCACCGATGTCTACTGGCACGACGGGAAGAAATTCACCGCTGACGATGTTGCCTTTACCTACCGGCTGCAGACCAATGAAAAAGTGGCCTGGGACGGCATTTCCTTTAAACAAAATATTGACACCGTCCGGGCCCTCAATGACTCCACAGTCCTGTTTGAATTTTCAAAAAAAACCCCTTTTATGCTGATGGATGCGGTGGAGGGTGTGATTTTACCAAAACATATCCTGGAATCAACTCCCCCCTCGGCGCTTTTTAATTCAGCTTTTGCCCACAGCCCGGTGGGAACCGGCCCCTACCAGCTTTATGACTGGATTCCACAGCAATATATCGTAATGAAAAAAAATCCCCAATACTTCAAACCCGGTAAGCCGAACTTCTCAACACTCCTGTTTAAAATTATTCCGGAACCCTATGTGCTGACCCAGCAATTATTGACAGGAGAAATCGACATTATTAATGACATGCCCCCCGAAACCATCAATAATAACATTGGCCAGGACTCCATTGTTACTTTAAGTTATTCCGGGAAGGATTATGATTTTATCGGATGGAATTTGGTCGATGAACAAAGTTTCCGGCAATACCGCGATTCCATCCCCAAAGCGCCTGGGAAGATCATTCCCAAAATAGCGCCTCATCCTCTTTTTGGAAACCGTGAGGTCAGAAAAGCCCTCTCCCTGGTGATGGACAAACAAAAAATCTGTCAGCAAATGAATTGCAACCTGCTGGACCCGATCAATGCACCGCATATTCTTTTTCAGGATTTTGCGACGAAAGAAACGGCAGGTTTTCCTGAAAACAATTCCCGTCGCGCCCAAAAATTATTAATAGAACAGGGATGGAAAGACAGCGATGGTAATGGCATTTTGGAAAAGAATGGAAAAGAGTTTGTTTTCACGATGTACACCAATGCCGGCAACAATTTTCGAAAGCAAATCCTGATGATCCTGGAACAGGAATTCCGTAAGCTCAAGATCAAAATGATCCCTAAAATTGTGGAGGCCAATTATCTCGTCTCAGACATTATTCCCAATAAAAAATTTGATGCGGTATTAATTGGTTGGAATGCGGGCATCAAACCGGATTTTACCGCGCTGTTTCACAGTTCGCAATATTTACATCCTTTTCATCTAACGGGCTATTATTCCAAAGAATTTGACCGGCAAAACGAGCGTCTGCTAAATGCCGGAAATATCAATGAATACCAGTCCCACCTGTCCCAAATAATCAATATTCTGACCCATGATCAGCCCTATACCTGGCTCTTCTCCAGAAAAAAAATATTTCTCCATCATCAGCGGGTCAAAAATGTCAATATTTCCATACTCTCCACTATGAAATATGTAGAAGACTTTAAATTTTGATGCCATGAAAAAAATAATTCTATACCGGGTTATTGTCATGTTGTCGATGCTGGTGGCAGGGATTGTGTTGTTATATCTGCTGGTGAGAATCGCGCCGGGATCATCCACTTCAAAATATCTATCCACCGGTTTTAATATTGAGCGACAACAACAATTGGAACGTCTCTATAATGACAATCAGCCTCTTACAGGACAAATAATTACCTGGCTCAAACGCGCAGTTGTTTTTGATTTTGGCAAATCCCTGCAATCCGGCCGGGAGGTCAAAACAATTATTTTACAGTCCCTCAAGCCCACTCTCTGGCTGACTTTGCTGGCAACTTTTTGGGGATTAATTATCGGATTTCCGGCGGCTTTGATTTCAGCGATACACAAGCACACAAAATTGGATCACATCCTTTCCGTTATTATGATCATTTTATTCTCACTCCCTGCTTTCTGGCTGGGATTATTCCTTTTACAGTTTTTCGCGGTGCACTCCGGCTGGTTTCCGTCATCACAACTCTTTCAATATCAGATAGAAGAGGTCAGTCACTGGCGTCAGTTAACGGGAAAGTTCTATCATCTTTTTCTGCCGTCATTTTCCCTGGGACTGGGCCTGGCGGCTTATTTTTATAAATACTTTAAGAATGAATTGATCAATATTCTGGACAGTGAATACATTCTGGCAGCCAGGGTAATGGGGCTGTCGATGCCCAAAATCATTTTTTATCATGTCGCTCCCAATCTCACCCCTCACTTTTTGGCTCTGCTGACCAGTTTAACACCCATGCTTTTCAGTGGTGCTGTTACCATAGAATATATTTTTTCTATTCCGGGTTTGGGCCGTACCATGGTGCATGCCGCCATAGCCCGCGACCTACCCTTGATCATGGGAGGAGCAACGCTATCTTTTTTATTAGTAATGGTTTTAAATTCGATTTTGGAAATAATGATTTTTCTGATCAACCCCCAAATACGAAGCGAACTGATCAATGAAAAATATTTACTCTGAAATATTGCGCAATAAACATAGCCGGACAGGCGGAATAATATTAACACTATTACTGCTTCTCTGTCTTATTTTGCCAATGTTCCTGAATACAGACCCGCTCAGGCAAGACCTGTCCAACACCCTGGATTCCATTAACCTGAAACACCTCCTGGGCACAGACAGTCTGGGACGGGATAATTTCATACGGCTGCTGACCGCCACTCGGCACTCACTGTTTATAAGCCTGACAGCCGCCCTGTGTTCGGTCTTTATTGGTTTAACAATCGGTGTCGTCAGTGGATTGAGCGGTACCAAAACAGACTTTGCGGTTATGCGGTTCAGCGATATTTTTCTGGCTTTTCCAAAATTTTTCGTTTTTATCCTGATGCTTGGATTCACGGAATTTTCCTTCGCCCGGTTTATTTTCGTACTGGCAATATTATCCTGGATGGAACCCGCCAAAATTATTCGCACGGAAATCAAAACCATCAAAGGGTCTCTATATTACCATGCGGCAATCTGCCAGGGGCTTCATCCTTTTAAGATATTCCGCAGCCTTTTACTGCCGAATATCATTGGCATTGCAACAGCATCCTTTGCCCTGCAAACCAGTTCCATGATCATCATCGAAAGCGGACTATCCTTTTTAGGCCTGGGTGTTCAGCCGCCGCAGATCAGCCTGGGCACATTGTTAAACCAGGCCAGAACTTATCCCATTGATAACTATTCATTGATCCTTCAAACCGGCTTTTTTATTGTCATCACAGTCCTGGCATTTCACTTACTGGGCGACGGATTAAGAGATGTCATCAGCAAAGAGAGGTTTCAAAAATGACCCATCCCATTCTGGCAGTGAAAAATCTGGCAATTGAACATCGGAATTTCAGTCTCCGGGGGAAGTCCACCTTCCTTTTAAAGGAAATCAATTTCTCACTGACAGCCAACACTTCAATTTCCATTATCGGCGAATCCGGAACCGGAAAAACCACACTGATGAACTCTCTGCTGGGACTTCATAATTATAATAGGGGAGAAATCCTGTTTTACGGAAAGGAGATAAGAAAATTAGCATCTCATGAGAAAAAAAAATATCACCGGTCTGTCCAACCGGTTTTTCAAAATTACAGATATAGTTTTAATTCCATGGTTTCCCTGGAAAAAAGCCTGCTGATCGGATTCAACCGACAGATGACACGGCGGCAAAAAAGAGAACAACTTACGGAATATCTGAATCTCACAGGCCTGGAACCGGGCATCATTCACAAATATCCTCACCAACTCAGTGGCGGAGAATTACAACGCCTGGCCCTGGTTCGCGCCCTGGTCAGTGACCCTGAGATTCTTATTCTGGATGAGCCATTCTCCTCTTTGGATATTATTAATGAGAAAAAACTGCTTGATGTTTTATTAACTATCAGAACCGCCTGCGGTCTCTCATTTATTTTTATCACCCACAAACGACCCCTGGTCAAATATTTTAACGACCGGGTTTATGGAATTGAAGCCAATCAATTTTTTAGATGGAAGCAATATGAATAACCCTTTGCTTGACATACATAATCTGTCAGTCAAAAACTTAGATACCGGCGAATATTATCTCAAAAATATTTCCTTTAAACTGTATGGGGCAGAAAAACTCTGTATATTTGGCGATTCCGGAAGCGGAAAAAGCCTTTTGTGCAAATCATTGCTCGGTTTGCATGCTGTCAACCTAAAACAATCCGGCTCAATTACCTATCGCGAAAATGACCGCCTCTATGATCTGACTGACAGAAACACGCTCGGTAAAATCCGTGGTAAGACCATAGCGCTGATGTTTCAAAACATATTCTCCAGTTTAAATCCGATGCTTAAGATCGAAAGACAGTTCAATTTGATCTCATCAAAAAACAGGGCCTGTGAGCTGTTGAAAAAAGTCGGCTTTGCCAGTCCTGTGAAGATCATGCAACAATATCCCAATGAATTATCCGGCGGAGAATTAACGCGACTGGGATTAGCAATGGTTGCGGCACAACAACCTAAAATAATTATACTGGATGAAGCCTTTCGTTCCATTCATGTGGAATTGCAGGAATTATTCATCAATCATCTGAATTCTTTGGTATCCCATGAGAATGTCAGTTTGATCATTGTGACCCACAATGTGGCTATTATGCAACAATTTGCCAACAGGATTATTCTTTTGAAAAAGGGTGAAATCATAGATAAAACCACTCCCTGCCAATTCTTTGACTCCCCAAAAACAGAATACGGGAAAAGTATATTGAAGGCGTACAAAGATATTTATTTATAGATTTTTAGAATATTATCAAATTTAAATATATACCAATCATCACTCATAATGTGTCCACATTCGAATAACTTTGACAATTTTTTTATCCCTATAAACTTGACAAACAATGCGATGCTGTATGTTAACTCGGCGAGAAAAAGTGCCTGTTAAGTAACCTAACAATTTTTCATAAGGAGGAAATTTTTGAAAGGGATCCTTACTTAGAATTTTGAGAATTTTGGTCGCTTTATCTTTAAGTTTGGATTTTGCTAATTTCTTTGCATCTTTTTGAGCCTGTTTAGTAAATACTACTTTATACATGCTACCAATCTAATTCTTCTGTGCAATCCTCAGGATCTTCTTCCATCCCTTTAATAATAGATTCCCGCATACCGGGGATAGAGGCCAGGAAAAGTGTTTCCTGAATATTTTTCCAATCCTCCTCACCCACAATAACAGCATTACCTTTTTTTCCGTAAATGTGGACCGGTTCATGGGTTTCATTTACCTGTTTAACAACTTTATAAAGATTTTTTCTAGCATTAGTGATGTTTGTATTATTCATTTTTATCTCCGTACGTTTTTACGTATTTTAATATAAAAAAGTATTAAATAATAGCCAAATAATTCCAAATTTAGAAATTTCCAAAAATTCTATTAAATGTAAACCCTCTGCAAAATATCCTTATGAGATTGATATAAAAATTAAAGAAGGATCTTTCGGTGATAAGATAATATCTGGAAAATGACTAAATATAAAATAACATTGCAAGGCGAAGGTGTAAAAGACTGGACTGCAGAGTTTTCTGTCCCAAAATAACTTATTCTTTATTTAAAGAATTAAAAACCTCCGAAGTTTCCCTCGGAGGTTTTATCTATACTTGAATTAAAATTCTATTTACCTTCCGCCACCCGTTTCAGTGTTTCTACAGTAACTTTCCAGAATTTTTCCACTGTTTCAATATCAACTTCTTCAGAAGGTGAATGGGGGTTGTGCAAATCCGGGCCATAGGAAATCATATCCATTCCCGGGCGGGTTTCGCCGATAATGCCACATTCCAGGCCGGCGTGGATTGCCGCTGATTCCGGTTTTTCACCAAACAGGTCTTCATAAACAGCAGTCATGGTTTTCAGGATTTTGGAATCGGGATTCGGGTTCCATCCCGGGTATTCGCCATGATGTTCGGCCTTGCAGCCGCCCAGTTCTGCAACAGCTTTAACTTTTGCTGCAATTTCATTCTTCCTGGATTCGGAGAAAGACCGCTGACTGGTAAGAATTTCCAGTTTTTCGTCAGCTTTTACGATTGCCAGGTTGGTGGAAGTATCCACAACTCCGGGCATGGCAGCGCTCATAATTGTCACGCCATGAGGAATGCCCTTGATCAGGTCGGTAAAGGTTTTGGTGAACTTGTCACTGAATACCTTTTCCGGTGCACAGCAAGCTTCTTCCACAGCCAGAGTTGCCGGATTTTCTGATAATTTGTATTCAGCATTGATGGTGTCCTGACATTTGGCCACCTGTTCTTTGATCGCCGGAATATCAGTATCTTTCGCCATAAAAAAACATTCTGCTTCACGGGGAATGGCATTGTGCTTTGTACCACCGTCAAACTTATACAGATTAACATCAAATTTTTCATTCAATGCCGCAAACACACGGTTCAACTGTACTACAGCATTAGCGCGCATTTTGTGAATATCAAGGCCGGAGTGGCCACCTTTGAACCCTTCGATATAAAAACGAAAGGCTTTTTTATCTTTGGGGGCGTCAACTTTTTCAACCTCTTTGGAAATATGTGTATCTTTTCCACCGGCACAACCGACAAAAAGTACACCATCCTCTTCGGAATCGCCATTGAGCAGAATATCCGCTGTGACAAAGCCTTCTTTCAAGGCATTGGCGCCAGTGAGACCGGTTTCTTCATCTACAGTAAATAAAAATTCCATGGGTGGATGGACCAGGTCTTTGGATTCCATGACCAATAATGCGGCGGCAACACCAACGCCATTATCAGCGCCCAGGGTTGTGCCTTCGGCTCTCACAAATCCGTCTTCAACTTTCATTTTGATGGGATCTTTTCTGAAGTCGTGTTCCACATTTTTATTCTTTTCACAGACCATATCAATATGTCCCTGCATACAAACAGTGGGGGCATTTTCATGCCCGGAGGTTGCAGGTTTGGTAACCAGCACGTTTCCTACTTCGTCCTGTTTAACCGGAAGTCCCAGTTTTTTTGCAAAATCAACCAACCAGGCCGCAGCTTCTTCTTCATGCTTTGACTCTCTGGGAATCTGATTGAAATCGTAAAAAATTTTCCAAAATCTTTCGGGTTTTAAGCCTTCAAATACATAACTCATAGTTACTCTCCCGTTTTTTTTAGCCACAGATTAACACAGATAAACACTGTTAAAATCTGTGAAAACCTGCATTCATCTGTGGCCTATATTAAAAATTTATGACAATACTTCTTTCAGAATGGCAACAGCCTTGTCAATATCTTCTTTGGTAATGACCAGTGGCGGCGCGATTCTGATAACATTTTCATGGGTTTCTTTGGCCAGTACACCCTTTTCCTGCAATGCTTCGCAGAATTGACGGGCGCCACCGGCTTCTTTCTTTAATACGATACCAACCCATAGTCCTTTACCACGAATCAAATCAATATGAGGACTATCGATCTTATTTAATTCTTCCATCAGGTAATCACCCAGTTTGGCAGAATTTTCAATTAAATTTTCATCTTCCAAAATTTTCAGCGCTTCTCTGGCTACAGAGCAAGCCAGAGGATTTCCACCGTATGTGGAACCATGATCGCCGGGATTGAATACATTCAGCACTTCTTCAGACGCCACTACCGCTGATACAGGATACATACCGCCGGACAATGCTTTGCCGATAATAATAATATCCGGTTTTACGTTTTCATGTTCACAGGCAAATAGCTTTCCGGTTCTCCCCAGTCCGCTTTGAATTTCATCAGCAACAAACAGAACATTGTTGTTGTTACAGACCTGTTCCGCTTCCTTGAGAAATCCTTGTTTGGGAACAACCACACCGCTTTCACCCTGGATCGGTTCGATCAGGAAGGCGGCTGTATTTTTATTAATAGAATTTTTCAAAGCGTCAATATCACCGTATGGAATGATTTTAAATCCCGGTGTCAGGGGACCAAAACCGTCTTTGTACTGTTCTTCATCAGTGAAGGAAATAATCGTTGTTGTTCTGCCGTGAAAATTTCCCGCGCAAACAATAATTTCTGCTTTGTCTTTTTCTACACCTTTTACTGTGTATGCCCATTTACGGACGGCTTTGATGGCAGTTTCCACTGCTTCCGCGCCGGAGTTCATGGGCAGCATCTTATCATAGCCGGTCAGTTCACAAAGTTCTTTTGCCAGTAGGGGCAGCTGCGCATTTCTAAAAGCCCTGGAAGTCAGCGCCAGTGTTTCACATTGTTCTTTCATTACTTTGACTAATCTGGGATGACAATGTCCCTGGTTGACAGCAGAATAAGCAGCAAGAAAATCCATATATTTTTTGCCTTCAACATCTTCAACCCAAATTCCTTTGCCTTTGGTCAGGACGACATCTAAAGGTTTATAATTTTTTGCACCATATTGGTTTTCCAATGAGATAAAGTCTTTTGAGCTACTCATATAACTACCCTTTCTTTTTAATAGTTTAAATTATCTAATTAAACCAAATTTAATTCTTTAAAATTTAAACGCCAGTTTTTTCTTAAAAAATCTTGCTATAATTTGTATTTTGTCAAAAGCTTGATAAATTTGATAAATATGGAACAAAATATCCAAAAATTTATAAAAGAAATACTGCTTTTTAAAATGTAATACTTTCCCGCGGATAACGCGAATTAACGCCAATATTTATTCGCGATAATCAGCGTGATTAGCGGGCTAAACAAAATGGAGGGAACATGTCCGCAAAAGAAAAAATCAAACAATATTTTGAAGAACATAGAGATGAGATAACCAAAGAGATCGTCGATCTCACCAAGATCATGGTCAAAGAAAAGACAGTTAATGTGGTTACGGATAAATTGCCGGAACATCCTTACCTGAAATTTCGCGGTGAAGAATATCGCTGTGGAAATATTGTGAAAGATTTTCTGGACCGCAGTGGTATTGAATACCAGGAATTTTCACGCCAGGAAGGCCGCCCGAACATTGTCGGCACTATCGGGAAAAATGAAAATGGCAAAAAACTCTTAATGCCCGCTCATATGGATGTTGTTCCTTCCGGCGACGGCTGGGATACTGATCCCTATGAAGTGGTAGAAAAAGACGGTAATCTTTTCGGCCGTGGCACTCTGGATGACAAAGGCCCGCTGGCGTCTATTCTGGTGGCCGGCAAAGTCCTGAAAGATGCGGGATTACTGGATGAATTAAAAGGTCAGTTAATGCTCGCGGCCTTATCTGACGAAGAAGCCGAAGATCCGGACGGTATTGATTACGGTATCGGTTATTTGATGGAAGAAAAACTGATCAATCCTACTTATTCCATCATTCCCGATATTGGTGAAAATATGGTGAATATCGATGTGGCGGAAAAAGGGCGCACGGTTTTCAAAATCACATCCAAAGGAAAACAGGCTCACGGCTCCACTCCGGAACTGGGCGTGAATGCGGTCTATCTTATGGCGAAACTGGTATCGGAAATCGAAAAGATGAAATTTGATTACAAGCCTCATGATGTGCTTGGTCATCCGTCTCTCAATCTTGGTGAAATCCATGGCGGCGCGGCACCGAATATCGTGCCTGGTTCTTGTTCAGTTATAATCGACATTCGGACTGTTCCCGGTATGACGGAAGAAAAGGTCACGAACCAACTGAAAGCACTGACCAGTAAAGTGGCCGGTGAATTTACAGTGGAACGGATGGCCTGGAATGAACCTCACGCTATTGATCCGAACAATGAAGTGGTGGAAGCGATTCAGAGAAACGGCCAGGAAGTACTGGGTTTCAAACCCAAAACCATGGGCATGGGCGGCGGCACCTACGCTAAAACGCTCAATCTCAATGGTGTGATTTCTGTCGGCTGGGGCCCCGGTGATGACGAAATGTTTCATGTGGCCAATGAATATGTGGAAATCAAACAACTGGTGGATTTTGCACTGATGACTTGTTTGATTTCGCTGGATCTGTTGAGTTAGTTAAAATTGTTAAATTAGTTGAATTAGGAAAGGGCATCCGGTTGGGTGTCCTTTTTTATTAGCTAATAGGGATACAATAAAATCCCAATTGTAAACGGACAGATAATGAAAAGATCGGATAGGTTTTAAAACGGGATAATTTTGGATTAGAAACATCTTATTTTGGGTTATTTTTGGATTTGATGTTTGAAAAATTTTGTGTTCCACCGGTATCTGGACAAATATCCTATCAATGAAATTAATTTCTGGAGAACTCAGAAAAAACAGGAAGTGGATTTTATCATTGAAGGCAAAACCGCCTGGGAAGTCAAATATAATCAAGACCAATTCAATGAGAAACATTATAAATATTTCAAAAGCAAATACCTTGAAATTATCTTAATATTAATTCATTTGGAAAATGCGATAGATGTTGATTTGGGAAAATGATTTAAAATTTATTTGCCCGCGGATTTAAGTTAATA
>CAZCHS010000014.1:0-27969 GCA_964498725.1 uncultured bacterium
AAGGATCATCAGGATACTGACATTGCGGTAACTTTGCTATAAACACATCAGGTTTTGTCATTTTTCACCTTTGAAAATACAAATTGGTATTTCCCTGATTTAAGTTTGGGTAAGGACTCGATTATATTGAATTTTATTTCACACGGCACTCCCATAATGTAATTAATTTTATCTTTTACTTTGTCTAAATTATTATCATTTACTTCACTTTTTATGGTTTCCAGATTAATGGTAAATTTTTGATAATCCTCCTGAATCAATTGAAATTTTTTCACAGACCGCATGAAATAGAACAAGTGGGTAAACAATTCGCCATGAATGATATTGCCGTCCCTGCGAATGATATGGGCGTTTTCACGGCCGTTTAATCCGGATAAGGAGCGAACGGCAGTACCGTCGATAGTATGACTTTCGCCAATATCGCCGATATCGAATTTTATCAGCGGCATGGCGTAATTATTCAGTTGCGTTATAATAACATTGCCAATGCCTGCATTCCTGATAAATTTTTTTGCAGTTTTGTTGTATAATTCCAGATAAACGGAGTGACTGAATATGTCGATATCCTCAGTTCCGATTCCAATAATACCAACTTCCCGTGAACCATATTGGTTAGCAATAATGGATTCCGGAAAAGCCGCCTTGATTTCCTCTTTTAACTCCGAATACATGGTTCCTGCGGTACAAACAATAACGTGGGGCTGAAAAACCTTCAGATTGGGATTGCGGTTAATATATTTGGCGATTTCAAAAATCGAATCCACATAAGTCCAGATCATTTTTGGGCGCACTGTATTAATTACCTCAATATAGTTTTCGATCAGGTGATGATTGAGTTTAAAACTGTTAAGCAAGATCCGGTTAAAGAAATAGTTTTTAAATTTACCGGAAAAGGATTTTCTCTCGTTAAAAATATCCTTTTCCGAGCCCCATAGTTTAATTTCCTGTTCTCCGACGGTTTTATCATATATTTCGCCAAAATACAAGGTGTCCGCTACCATGCGGTTATAATAGTCGCTATCTTGTATATAAACTACCGGCTCGCCGGTGGGACCGCAGGAAGTGTTTTTGTATATTTTTCGGTTTTGATTGTCGTTTGAGCAGATTTGATCATAGTTTTCCCGAATAATTTCCTTAGTCAGAAGAGGAATTAGGTTAAATTTTTTCCAATTAATTTTATCCTCCTGAATCAAGCCAATTTCATCAAAAACCCTGCGGTAATAGATGGTATTATGATAAGCATGAAATAATAATTTTTGCAGCCGGAATAGTTGATAATTGTAAACATTTTCCCGGTTAACATAGAGTTTTTTGGTCTGCTGCAAATATTTAAACACATCGGGCTTATATAATTTCAGTAAAATTGGCGCTAATTTGGTCTTAATCATAATATTCATCCAGCCATTTTTGAAAAATATAAAGCGTCCACAATAATTTCCGGTTATCCTGTTTTTCATTCAGATGATCCTGCATGAGACCGTCAATATAATCATAGTTAAAAAAATTATAATGCTGAATATTTTGTTTGGAAAGAGTTTGCAGAAATTCTCCTTTCAAATCTGATTTTATCCACTTGGTAACGGGAATGCCAAATCCTTTTTTGGGACGATTGATAATTTTTTCTGGAAGATATTTTTTGGCCAGGCGTTTTAGTAAATATTTTGAAGTCAGGCCGCGATATTTTAACCGGGCCGGCACTTTTGCCATAAACTCCACTACTTCTTTGTCCAAAAACGGAACCCTTACCTCCAGGGAATTCATCATACTGGCGCGGTCAACTTTGACCAGCATATTGTCCTGCAGATAAAAGCGTATATCCAGCCACAAAGACCGCTCCCAGTTATTTTCTGTTTGGCACCGTTTCATGTGTTGCTTAATAATCTCAAACTCTTGTACCTTTTTACCCAGCACATTCAATAATTCAGGTGATAGCAGATGTTTTTTTTGGTTCGGATCAAAGGAGCCGAGCCAGATCTGGTGGCGAATATCAGGATCGTACTTCAGGCCGGCAACAAATTTCTTGGCTTTAAAATCAAAACTGATATTCTCATCTGATGTTGGTAACATATTCACCACCGGATTTAGGAGATAATGGGAAAATTTCGGCATAAACCCACCGATTTTCCGGGCTAAATAAGTGGGGTAACCGGCAAATATTTCATCCCCCCCATCACCGCTTAGAGCAACAGTGACATTTTCACGGGTGAGTTGCGACAGCAGATAAGTGGGTAAAATGGAATCGTCAGCAAAGGGTTCGTCCATATTACGGACAATTTCCGGCAGTATGTCCATCATTTCACCAGGTGTAAAAATTTTTTCAAAATGTTCCGTATCCAGATAGCCCGATACAAACCGGGCGTGACTGGTTTCATCAAAAGAATCTTCGGCAAATCCGATACTAAAGGTTTTCAGTGTATTTTCCATACTTTTTGATAAGTAGGCCGCAATCAGGCTGGAATCAATGCCACCGCTCAGGAAAGCGCCCAGAGGCACATCACTGACTTTGCGGCGTTCCACTGCCTTCCCGATCAGCCAATCCAATTCCTGGACATAAAAATCAACATCCCGCGAACTATACTTTGGCTGAAATTCCAAAAAATAATATTGATTCCTGGTTAATTTATTGTTTGACAATTCCAGATAATGGCTCTGCTCAAGTTTATGAATATTTTTAAAAATCGATAAGGGGGCCGGTACTGATTCGAATGTCAGGTAATAATTCATCGCTTCATAGTTGAGTTCTTTTTTGAAAGCAGGAAAAGCGAGAATGGATTTAAGTTCCGAACCAAAAATGAAATCGCCACCATTATGGTAATAATATAGCGGCTTGATGCCAAAGCGGTCCCGTGCCAGGAAAAGCGAGTCCCGATTGAGATCCAGAATGGCAAAAACAAACATGCCTCTCAATTTATCAAGACAGTTCACTCCTTCTTCTTCATAAAGATGCAAAATGACTTCAGTATCCGACTGGGTTTTAAATATGTGGCCGGCAGCCTGTAATCTTCTCCGCAATTTTCGATAATTATAGATTTCCCCGTTAAAAACAATTGCCAGTGACCTGTCTTCATTAAAAATGGGCTGATCTCCGGTATTGATATCAATCACCCGCAATCTGCGCATGCCAATGGCAAAATCATCGATCACAAAATAACCGCTGTCATCCGGGCCGCGATAAGCGATTTTGTCGCACATCTTTTCCAGTATATTGGATTTTTCTTGCTGTGAAAATTTTTTTGATATGAATCCGGCTATCCCACACATTGTTTCAGCATCTCCTCATATTTTGGATATAAATTGTCCCAGTTATTATTACGGACAATAAATTTTCTCATCTGTTGACTTGACTCATTGATTAGAGCGGGATTCTCAAGCAGGTATTGCAATTTTTCTTTCCATGCGATAGGATTTCGATAATCACTGACTACCCAATTACGTTTGATCGTCTCATCCTCCCACTGAAGATGAGCATTGGCAGAGCTTAAAAGCGCACATTGATTAGCAACGGCTTCCAGAGCGGAATTTGACATTCCCTCATCCAGTGAGGGTAAGACAAAAATGTGGGCCTCCCGGTATTGCCGGTCCAGGGCTTCCCGGTTTTTCCAGGTATCAAATATCACTTTTTCCGCAAGACCTTTTTTCCTGACCAGGGATTGTAAGTGCGCTTTGCAAGGCCCGTCGCCAATTAGTTTAAATTGGAAATCCTTTTGCAATAATGCCAATGCTTTTATGAAAACCCCGAGATTTTTTTGTTCCGACAAACGGCCGGTGTAAAGGAATTTTATTTTGCCCTTCGGTAAATTGTTCCGCGCCGGCATCTCCCGAATCGTAATTCCATTGGGCAACATTCTGATTTTTCCGGAATGAATACCGGTTTGCCCGGCTAAATATGCCAGCCGCCGGGAATTGACATGTACAACAGCAGCATGTTTACAGACCATCTTTATAAAGGGCCGGGCGAAAGTTTGAAATCGTTTATACCGGCCGCCTAATTGAAAACCAGGCACATCACCACCACGAAGGGAGACGATATAGGGAACCTTAAATAAAAATTTATACCCCATGGCAAGAAAGCCGCCGGGAATTGTAAAAAAAGCCAGGACAACCTCCGGCGAAAAAGACCGGTTGACTGATTTTAATTTTAAAAATCCCTTAACAATAAATAATAAAAATTCATTGACAGAGCCTTTTGAGGCCGCTTTCCGTCCTGTCAGAACAGTCGTCATATCCTCATTTTTTTGATCAACAGCCCCGGTCAGTAAATGAACCTTGTGGTTATGTTGTTTTAATCGCTTGTATAATTCTTGTGTAATAGTTGCAGCGCCACCGCCATTGGGTGGAAACTCGTGGTTGATCAGTAATATTTTCATTCATATATCTCGGTTATATTTTTCCTTAAATCAATAATAAATGGTATTATTGTTCATTAAAAAATTATAAGCCTCAGAAACTTCATTATCTTCGGGAATACTTTTCTGAAATATGCCATACACTTTCGCAGCCTGCATCTTCATGTCTAGTCTAAACAAAGCATTTATAAACAATTTAACGATTTTTGGATTCAATGGATTTTTTTCATATAGCGGCTTCAGCCTGTTCATCATTTGCTTTAGGTTGTTATTTTGCAAATCATGGATTATCAGTTCATATTCGTCGGCGGCAGAATTTCGGTATCCAGGAGGAACAATGGGTGTTTTGAATAAATATTCCCAACCATTTAGTTGGAGAAACAATTTAGATTCAGAATAATTTTTAAGTAAATCCTGAAGATTATCAGGATTTGTCTTAACCAGGTCGGTTTGCAGATTAAAATTATAATCAATTGCAAAAAAATCATAAATTTCTTTCAAAACGTCACGGTTTATTTTACCTCTATCCATAGAGTTAGGGTCAAAAAAATCTTCATAATATATTTCCAAGTAATTATCTTTATATAAATTTTTAAATCTATTTCTATTTTCTGCAATACTCCGTTTTATATTAGCAAGATCATTAAGTAATTGTTGATCAATTGGGAGCGTTATTTTATGGGGTGCATATTTTTCTGTGCTGTGGGATTTCCGGCCCAATTGTTCTTTCTTTATATTTAAAATAGTTGAAATCAGTGTTTTGAGAATATTTTTCCTGACCAGGTGAATTACTTTATTAAATTTACGATTCAGGATGTGCAATTCATCAGGAATGATCGCCAACTGGTCATATTTGATATTTATACCAACAATTTTACAGTTCTTTTTCTTTTTAAAGGCTGTATCAAAAAATTCACTTAACACCTGTTTTTGGCCGGGGGGCGTAATATTAACGGCTGATTTTTTGATCTTTTTTCTCCAGAAATGGAAATAATTATTTTTTTCCTTAAAATCATGCCACAAGAGCAATTCGGGAAAAACATGAATTTCAGGATGGCTGGTAAGCAATGAGGAAAGGAATCCTGTACCAGATCGTTGAGTCGCAAGCAATATAAATTTTTCCATATATTTTTTCTATTTTTACTTAATTATTTGTTCAACCAGATATTCATCGCTTTTTTTCGCCTCAAAAAATCCGCGGGTAATGATCTCACTCAACAGGCCGACGATGATAAATTGTAATCCCCCAAGCATTGTAAAGATCAGAAATATTAAAAAAGTCTGTCCGGTTATACCAATTCCCAACAGCAGGTGTGATAAAAAAAGGAGCAGGGACAATGTAAACCCGCTGAAGATCGTTATCAGGGCAAACTTTCCAAAAAACAACAAGGGATGCGTACGAAAACCGGTATAAAAGCGTAAAGTGATCAGGTCTAGAATCACCCGCCATACCCGCTCCAGTCCGTATTTTGCTTCCCCAAATTTTCGGCTGTGATGGGTGACCGGAATTTCCGCTACTTTGATGCCCAGCCAGGCGGCATAGGCGGGAATGAAACGATGCATTTCACCGTAGAGTTTAATGCGCTTGACAATCGCTTTTTTATAAGCTTTCAGGGAGCAGCCAAAATCATGAATTCGAATGCCTGTGCCTTCAATCAGTTTATTAATGATCCTGTTGGCGATTTTTGAAGGAATTTTTCGTGTCAATCTCTTGTCCTGCCGGTTTTTGCGCCAGCCGCTGACCAGATCATAGCCTTCGCTCATTTTGGCCAGCAATTTGGGAATATCCACGGGATCGTTTTGCAAGTCTGCATCCATAGTGATCACGATATCACCGGAAGCATACTTAAACCCGGCAGCAAAGGCCGCGGTCTGTCCGTAATTGCGGCGAAACTTCAGGGTAACCACATTGTCATTCTGCCGGGACAAACTTTCCAGTATTGTCAAAGAATTATCAGTGCTGCCGTCATCAATAAAAATAATTTCATAGCTTTTTCCTATTTCCTGCAAAACCGATTTGATTTTATCGAACAGGATGATCAGGGATTCTTCTTCATTGTAAACCGGTATAACGATGGATAATTCATTGCCCTCTTGATTTTCCTGACTATCAAAAGTATCAATAATTTTCATGGGCTGAATTTTCCCGATCACTGCCTGCCGGGATTTTGGGCTGGCCTTTTTGGTTAAAATCGGAAAGAATTCTTTCCACACATCGATCGAATGAGATACTTTTCCTTCCAAAGTATAGGTCAGGGCCAGGGTTGCATGAATGTCGTCGGCGTCCGGTTTGAGTTTCAAACAGTTTTGAAAATCCTCACGGGCTTTTTCCACTTCATTAAGATTCAGATAGCAAAATCCGCGATGATACAGCGCGTCGACAGCATTGCCGGAAAGATTGAGAATTTGTGTAAAAGTTTGAATGGCTGCTTCATACTCATTATCTTGTATGTCAATGATTCCTTTTCGAAAGAGCAGGTCCCTGTTTTTGGTATTTTTGTTAAAATGCCGGTGAATCAAAGTTTTGGCTTTATCCAGTTCATTGGATTCGGAATAGAATTCCAGCAAATAGACCAGGGATTCATTATTGTAATTAACAATCTCTGCCGCTTGCAGATAAAAAGTTTCCGCTTTAGCGCGGTTATTCTGATCACTGTAAATTTCTGCCAGGTCACGGCAAATATCATATTTTCCCGGCGCGAGGCTGTAGGCTTTTTCCATAGCTGTCAGGCCGTCATCAATTTTACCCCGGAGATAGAGTGTTTTTCCCATACCGTAAAGGGCCTGAAAATGGTTGCCGTCTATTTTCAGAGAATTACGAAAATATTTTTCCGCCTCCCGCATCTGGCCGATAGCCAGATGTATTTCACCGATCAATAGATTAATATGCAGATCGGCACTATTATGAATATATATAGACTCCAACAGATCGAGAGATGCCATATACTCCCGGTTGCGGATTTTTTCCTCAATTAAATTTAATTTTGATTTCAGGGAATTTTTGGATTTCATAAAATCCTCCGTCAATAGTCATGGCTATTTATTTTGGCTGAAGGATTTTAATACATCAGCATTCAATGTGCTGTTATAGACAGAAGCGCGATTTTTTGCTTTGATTCGTTCGTAGACCTCTTCACGATGCACAGGAACATCACGGGGCGCGTTAATTCCGATTTTGGTGTGCCCGTTACTGCATTCCAAAACTCTGATGACGATGTTACTTCCAATTCTGATACTTTCTTCGGTTTTTCTGGTTAAAACGAGCATACTCCCTCCATGGAATATTATTAAAAATAATTTAAAATTTGTCTAACTTGTGTTCCTCGGATAATTTAGGATCATCCAGTATAATCTGTTTGCCATTACCCGTATAAGTGTTCAATATTAATGGCGCTTTGGTATTGGCTACAAAATGTTTTGTTTCTTCGTCAATTCGTAAAATTACAAAAAGGCGTAAATACTTTTGATCCTCGATTTCAAGATTACGCATTTCATTTTTTGGAAAAGAGATATCGTCAAAAACATTCAGAAGGCTTCCATCCAGCACGATCATTGATATATCCGGCAATTCTGTTGATTGAAATAATTTGAAAGGTGGAAAGTCTTCCAGATTTTTGAATTCAAATTCTGACAAATGTTCAAATCCCGGCAAGCCATATTCAAAATTGAATATTGTCGTACTTCCGATTTTTGCTTCTTTAGTCATTACATTGCTCATCTTCATATCTTTCATTTAGTTATCGGAGAAAATTCAATATATTTAGATTGATCGCATTTGAGGTGGAATGCAAAGCTGCCTGATAAGCGGTTTCTTCATTCTTGTAATTGGTAATCGCTTCCGCCATATCTGCATCTTCCAGGTTAGATAAGTAGGATTTCAGGTTCACATTGGCAGTGTTCAGGCGGTTTTCCGTATTCACGATCTGGATTTTTGCAGACCCAATGGCTGCGCTGCGTTTGCCAATTTCAGCAGATGAATCATCGAGCAGATCAATGGCTTTAGTAATCGCATCAGTATCGCCATTGTCCAGCGCATTCTTAAAATTGATTAAATTATCAAAGGCTTCAGTTTCAATTAATTCCTGGCCGGTGGTATTAATATCCACATAATAATTATCAGCAATTTTACGGTTGATTTTTTTATCATTGCCGGTATAAGTGATGGAATTGTCGTTGTAAATAAAAGCTTTGTCAGTTTTGGATTTTGTGCCGGCAAAGACAGCTTTACCCATGAATGTTGAATTAGACAAGGAAACAGTATCCTCAATAATATCATTGATCTGATCCCGGAAAGTTTCCCAATTGTCGCCGTTATTGGATATATCCGCTGCGCGAATAGCGATTTCCTTAGCCGTCATTAATCCTTCATTGATCTGGTCCAAACCAGTCATGGATACATCAATCCAGCCCTTTGCCAGATTAATACCTTCCAGATATTGACTGTTGTTGGAAATAGCATTCCGGAAAGATTCCACTTTTGTGTAATCCACGGGGTCATCGGAAACTTTTTCCAGTTTTTTTCCGGTTGCGGTCTGATTTTGGTATACCGCCATTTTTTCACGGCTTGAATTGATGTTCGTTAATAAATTTCTTGATATCATACCTTCTGTTATTCGCATAATTACCTCTGATTAGATCAAAGTTAATATCGTATCTACCAGCGTTTGCACCGTACCGATAACTTTGGCTGAGGCCTGGTAGGCTTGCTGATATTTTGATAAATTGACAAGTTCTTCATCGAGACTGACACCGGATTCGGAATCCTGCTGATTCTTGATAGTCATTACGATTTTTTCCTGGCTGGACATCAGGTCCTCGGATTTTTTCACCTTGGCCCCCACATCGGTGGCAATTCCACTATAATAATTGTTTAGAGAGACACCTTTCAGAGTATTCTGGTTTTGGATTTCATTGATCTGGCGGGCAATATTGGAGTTGGCGCTCTCCCCTTTTTGATCGGAAGTGGCGACTAAGTAGGGATCTGAGGCGATCAGATTATTCACGGCAAAATTACCAGCGCTATTAATATTATTCTTGAAAAATGAAATTCCGGTGTGGTCTTCCAGGTCATAGCCCTTTTGATGAATTTTATTCACTTCATTGGCTAAATTGGTAGCCACCTGGTCCAACCGGGAACGATAATCAGGAAGATGTTGATTGGATATAGCGAGCAAACTACCCAATTCACCGGATTGGAGGTTAATATTTTTGTCATTTTTTTTCAATCTGATGTGATAATTGTTGGTATTGCCAATATTCTCGGAAACCACTTCCAGTTCATTAACCTGGTCACCGGAAACTAAAATCTGTCCCGCTGCAGCGACAGTAACATCACCGAACTTTCCTGCTGATGTTTGAATTTCAAAATATTCAGACAGGCTGCTGACTAAACGGTCACGTTCATCCATAATAGCATCGGAATTATTGGCGGTGATTTCCTTGTTGATTTCCGCCAGTGCGTGCAGTTTGTTGTTTATATCTTCCACATTGCCGCTCATATTCGTGGCAATATTTTTTTTCAAATTGATCAGATCATTGTTGACACGATTAAAGGCTTTTTCCAAAGCAACTGCCTTGTCTACAACCACCATACGGGCCGGTTCACTTTCCGGGTCAGAAGCTAAATCCCCCCAGGCACCCCAAAATTCATTGAGATGTTGTGAAATCCCACTCGCCCCGGGTTCACCAAAAATATCCTCAATCTGAGTAAACATCTGTGAATCCATGGAATATTTTGCAAGATTTGGATTCTGTGTCAGAAATTGTTCATCAATA
Source organism: uncultured bacterium (assembly GCA_964498725.1). Lineage (GTDB taxonomy): Bacteria > Fidelibacterota > UBA2242 > UBA2242 > JAFGTP01 > JAFGTP01. Next base: position 10,122 of record CAZCHS010000014.1, read on the forward strand.
AAGTCATTGCGCTTTCGTGACAGTTCTTTACTGATCTGACTGTTGGTAATTGTGCCAAATTTAGCCGTTTGAGAATTCATGTCGGAAAAACTTGCCAGCCGCCGGGAATATCCAGGTGTATTGATATTGGCAATATTTTCAGAGGTGAGTTCCAGGGCTGATTTATTCGCCTGAACTCCTCGTTTTGAACTATCTAATATTCCTGAAATTGACATAAATACTCCGAATTAAATTTGCTGATTAACAAATTTTTGATTCACTTCCTTGATATATTTTTTCCCCTTAATACTGTACATATTGTTCTCTTCTTTTCCGGAATGGAGAAAAATATTGGTCATTTGTCGAACATGGTCGATGGAAAAATGCAGCAGGCTTTCATTTTGGCGATTGACGGTCTTGATTTCATTAAGAATATTTTTCAGGTCGTAGTGCAAAGCTTCCATTTTTTTCTTTTCCGGTTCCGGGCTAAAGCCAACAAAATCCTTGAGCGGTATATTCACACCCTTGATATTTCTCCGCTCGCAAAAATCATTTATAAAATTCAACCGTTCCTGAGCGACGGTAACACTATCATTGATGGTCTTCTTTTCTTTCATGATAAGATCACGTAACTCGTCGACCTTTCCCTGGATCACACAATTTTGTTTGTCTTTCAGTAAATTCAGAAGGAGTTTGTATACATCTTTTTCCTTCTCCAGTATGTTTATCATGGTGATGTAGTCGTTATGAGAGTCCATTATTTAAACACCTCGCTGTCAAGATTAAAACCCCGGGTTTTATCCTGGTTTAAACTTTCATTGATTTTTGACAATTCTTCACCAATATCCATATCCCGGTCCTGTAAGGACTGATAAATGATCTTAGCCAGTCCGATACCACCATTTTTCGCCATGGATTTTCCCATTTCCGAACTGAACATCATAGAACTCAGGGATCCTGAAGAACTGTTTTCATCTTTTGGAATTGTCTTTTCCATAGTTTTAATTAATTTGGTTAAAAATATCGCTTCCATTTCCTCGGCCTGAGCCTTCAGTTTTCGCTCCCGTTTTAGTTGGGGATCGGCAAAATCTGTCCGATTTTTATGAATTTTGCTGGAATTGATTATATTTTCTGCTGATTTGTCATTTATTTTCATGATTATTCACTTGGTTTATATAATTATTAAATCGGCATTTAAGGCACCGGCCTGCTTAATGGATTGAAAAATCGCGATGACATCCCGGGGCCGGAGTCCCAGTTCGTTCAAGGCGGCAGCCAGGTCCTGTACACTGGATGTTTCACGAACCGCAGCGGTTTGAGCAATATCTTCCTGGGTGGTGGTTTCAGTTACATATTCCACCACTGTACGGCCTGTATTGGCAAAAGAAGCTGAAGGCTGTGAAATGACCGGGCGTCGTCGAATGTGAATGGTCAGTGAGCCGTGACTGATCATTATTTCGCTGATCGTGACATCGCCGCCGGCAACCACTGTTCCTGTTCTTTCGTTGATCACAACACGGGCTTCCACATCCGGACTGACCTGCAAAGTTTCGATCTCCGCAATAAACTGCACAGCCTGGTGATTGCTTTGCAGATTAGTTGGAACAAGTATTTCTACAACACCGGCATTTAATGTAGTTGCCAGTGTTGTATCGATGTTTGGCATTCCGTTAATGGACTCAGCAATTCTGGTGGCAGTGACAAAATCCGGTTCATTGAGTAAAAATCTGATTGGCTGGGAAAAATCAAAGCGATTGTTAGGGTCAATCCGGTTCATCACCGCACCACTGGGAATTCTACCAACCTGAGCGTGATTTTTCCGCACCTTTTCGCCGGCGGAAGTTTCAATATTGAATCCACCGACTGAGATCGGGCCCTGTGCCATAGCGTACTGCTGTCCGTCATCAGCCAATAATGGCGCCATCAATAATATGCCGCCTTCCAGACTGGTGGCATCGCCCAATGAACTGACTGTAACGTCAAAACGGGAACCGATACGACCAAAGGCCGGTGCATTTGCTGTCACCATGACAGCCGCCACATTTCGAGTCCGCAGGTTTTCCCGCGGCACAGTAATACCGAAACGTTCCAACATATTAGTAATAGTCTGAACCGTAAAAACCGAGCCGTAATTGCGGCTGGCTCTGTCGCCGGAGCCGTCAAGACCGGTTACCAGCCCGTAGCCGATAAGTGATTTGGATGTGGCATTTTCCATGCTCACAATATCTTTGATTCGAACCTGGCCAGACAAAGTGAGGTTCATAAATACGACAATTAATATCAGTAGTAATTTCTTCATTATGCAAAAAATCCTATATATGCTAAAGCCATTAGACCGGCACCAATTCCAACAGTTAATAATTGTTGAATTGCACCGGGTTTGATAAACCGTTTATATAAATTTCCTTTTTGGTAAGAAATTTCCGCATTGGCGATATTGTAGGAATAGACCGTGTTATCAGTGAGAATATCTTTGGGGCGAACCATTCCTTTTACCTGCATCAGGTTTTTTTCCCCGTTCACTTCCAGCATGCGGTGTCCTTTGATTTCCAGGATACCATTATCGCTTCGGTCAGTGATCGTTGCAGTGACTTTTCCCACCAGTTTTTCATTCTGCTTGGTCCCTTCCTGGCCGTCATGTTCATTTTTGACTGTGCTGCTGGTGCCGAAAAGAGGTAAAAAGGACATAATATTTCCTGAAGATTTACCTTCCGCACTCATTGAGGATTGGCTCTTGTTTTCACTTTGGGAATTCTGTTCGGCTTTTGTCTGTTCCACAATTAAGACTGTAATTACATCGCCGATATTATGAGCTTTTATATCCGAGAACATTGAATTTCTCATCCCTTCAAAAACCTGTGCAGACAGACTTGAAAAGGCTAAAATTAAGACAATTGTGATGCTACTGATTTTTCTCATTTTCTTACTCAATATTTATTACCACGGTTTGTGGTGATTCAACAATTCCAAAATAATGTTTGCGTGTTTCTCTGTTGTATACACGAATTTTTTCTCCCTGGCTTCCCTCTTCTTTGGCAATGCCATTCATTTCGATGAGGATATTGCCGCTTTTTACCTTTAATGCCACATCCTGTCCCCGGTCTATTACCGGTTTTGTGCGCAGGTCTGTTTTCATTAAAATGTCGCCTTTGCGAAGTATTGTCTTGGCGATCATGTTATCCGGGATTTTTGTATCGCGTAAATATTTATCATAGTTGTTGCTGACAGACCGCTTTTCCAGGCTTAAATCCGCAGCAGTTATGATCCTGCCAAATTTTACATCGCGGGTTAATACGGGAGTTAATATTTCAATTTTCGCTGTATAGGTTATTCTGATTTCATTCTGAACCCGGCCATCTTTCAAGATCTGAAGTTTAAGACGATTATAACCGACTTCCAGGTCTCTGCTCCGGTTGACAATTTGCAATTTCCTGTTACGAAAATCTAATTCCGGTAAATGATAGAGTTTCATCTCTACATCGGACTGCTCAATATCATATTTTTCCGCCATTGCATCTACAAGGAAATTTTTCACAATCCGATGGGAATCATTTTCCCCGGCCAAGAGGAAAGAAACAAATATTAAGAATATGAAAATCAATTGTTTCATGGTTTACCGTTTCAAGTTATTGGTCATTGACAATAATTCATCAGACGTTTTGATGGCCTTGGAATTTATTTCATAGGCACGCTGGGCCACAATCAGTCCGACCATTTCCTTGACTACATCAACATTGGATTTTTCCAGATAGGATTGTACCACAGTTCCAACGCCTTCTTCACCGGGCATTGAAAAAATCGGTTCTCCGGAAGCGGCGGTTTTATCAAACAAGTTGCCACCGACGGATTCCAGTCCCGCCGGATTAACAAAAGTTGCCAATTCAATTTGTCCGATCTCTTCCGGCTGAATTTCATCGGGATATTTTATGGAAATAATACCGTCTTCACTGATATTGATACTTTCGGCATTATCAGGAATCGAGATTTCCGGATATACGGAAAGTCCGGAAGCAGTTACCAGGTTGCCGGTGCTGTCAAGTCTGAGCGAGCCATCCCGTGTAAACCCAATAGTTCCGTCAGGTTTCATCACCTGGAGAAAGCCGCGTCCGTTGATAGCGACATCCAGTGGATTACCGGTTTCTTCCAGGTTACCCTTGGTAAAAGAACGAAAAGAAGCAACCGGCTTATTACCGTGTCCCACCTGAATGGTGCAGGGTTTTTCTTTGCCATTGCGCTGATCGATGTTGCCTGACTGAATATTCTGATACATCAGATCCTGAAACTGGACATCTGATTTTTTATAACCGGTGGTATTCACATTGGCTAAATTATTGGAAATTGTGTCAACTTTTAATTGCTGTGCCGACATTCCCAGAGAGGCTGATCTTAATGAACGTATCATTTATATTACTCCTTTTTTATACTCTGCTGATTTGAGTGGATGCCTTACTTAAGGCTTCATCGAGGATTCGAATTGTTCGCTGGGAACTTTCAAAGCCACGTTGCAACTCAATCAGGTTTACCATTTCTTTGACAGGGTTTACATTGGATTGTTCTATTTTCCCCTGCACAACTACCGCATCGCTTTGCTGCTCTGAAACGGCATCAGGGTTCTTCAATCTGAATACACTGCCGGACAATCTTTCCACCTGCGCGTTATCATTAAAACCGGACAGTTTGAACTGGTCAGCCAGTATATTATCAACGTAAATCTCACCTTCGCCATTAACAAAAATATTATTAACGGTTTCAAAATTTGTCTGCAGATTGATTCTTCCATTTTCACCTAATACGTAATTTCCCTGATTATCGACGAGATATCCTTCATCATTCAGTTCAAAATGTCCGTTTCGTGTGTAAACCGTTTCACCATCCGCGTCAATATTAAAAAAACCATCGCCGGAGATTGCAAAATCCAAAGGGTTGTTGGTATCTTCAAATTCTCCCTGTGAGAAATCTTTTACCGTTTGAATAGAAAGATTATTGACCTTAGCCATTTTTTTTTCATAGGCATCGAAAAATGTATAGTCTTTTTTGAAACCAATAGTGTTAACATTCGCCAGATTGTTCGACACAATATCGTTTTTCTTGGTCTGGATTAACATTGCTGATTTCAATTCGTCTAAAGTAAAGTCCATAATTCTTAATTCTCCTTTTTTCTGGTTTTGACTATACGCAAATCGATTGCCATAAATGCCATTGATTTGTTTATTTTTATTTAAATTGTTGTTTTACAGTGTATTATAAATTATGAAAGGAGTGGGAGCTAATATAGTTTGTTGAATTTTATAGAATTTTATTATTTGTTAGCGGAATTTTATTACTGTTTGTGGAATTTTTTTCCATTACATGTTATTCAATTATCTTTTTAGTGATTTTTGCGGCGCGGTCAGTACTTAAAGCTTTCAAAACCATGGGGCGTTTTCTGGAACTCATATTATTGTATAGGGCAATGATCGTTTCGTCGTCCAATTGAGTAAAAATTGGTTTGATCTCACTGACTTTCATGCTCTCATAGGTCTTTGCCATCTGTTTTATCTGTTCACTGGTTATGGCGGCGGTTTGATCGGGTTGGTTGTTGGCCTGTGCGAGTTCTTCTTCCAGTTTTTTTATTTCCAAACTATCGGCGATAATCTCTCTATTTTGTTGTTGTGCAAGGCTGGTCAAACTATCGATTTCGGATTGCAATGTGTCCCGGGCCAACAAATGTTCCTGATTTACTGTTTGCAAAGAATCAATAATAGTTTGCTTCTCTGATAACAATAATCCCAGAATTGAATTATCCTCCTCCACCGGCCCGCTGTTCACCGGTACAATATTCGGTTTTGCCAATCCATCCATCAGACTCAGTACGCCAAAGACCAAACCTACAAGGATCAGAAAAAAAAGTAAACCACCAACAATTAATAAAATTATTTTTTTCATATTATAGTGTACTTTTGATAGTTTTTCTCAATGCGATCTCGCTATTATCTTTTTCTTCTTTACGGCGCAGCTCCTTTTTAAAGGTTTCCAACTGTCGCTCTTTGAGTTTTTCCAGCATTTTTTTCTTTTTGGTTTCTTCGTTCAGATCGTCTTTGGCCTGCATAACCCTTGTTCGTGAATGGTCAACACGCTGATGCTGTTTTTTGATAGATTCATTTATTTGATCCACATAGCCATCATATATCTTGCGGTGCAAAAGGCTGAATTGCTCATTCTGATTACCGGTTTTTGCTTCAGACAGAGTTTTTTCTTTCAAAGTTTTAATATTTTGTAATTTTGACTCTTCATTGTCAAGTTCAATTTTTTTGTTGTGCAATTTCAGGGTTTTGTCATCCTTTAAGTTTTTTCGGTAATGCAGAATATTTTCCAGTGAAAAACTAAATTTGTTTGGCATATATTATCCTTGTACTAGTTCCTTAAGTCCCTGTTTGGTTGTTTCCATATCACAGGATTCATTCATATCCTGCTTCAAAAAATTATTAATCGGGTTGATCTTTTGCAATGCTTCGTCGATTTTAGGATTGGTCCCTTCCTGGTATGCGCCAATGTTTATCAGGTCTTCGGATTCATAGTAATTATACAAGATTTCAAGTAATTTTATGGAAATTTTACGATGCTCCTCGTCAGTAACTTCATTTTTTAAACGGGATACACTTTCCAGCACATCAATAGCTGGATAATGACCGCGGTTAGCCAACCGTCTTGAAAGCACGATATGCCCGTCAAGTATCGAGCGTGATGCATCACTGATGGGTTCATCCATATCATCGCTTTCCACGAGAACGGTATAAAGTCCGGTGATGGTTCCTTTGGCTGAAGTTCCGGCGCGTTCCAGCAATCTTGGCAGGGCCGCAAAAACCGAAGGTGTATAGCCTTTTGTGGCCGGCGGTTCACCGGCTGCCAATCCGATTTCCCGTTGGGCCATGGCAAAACGTGTCAGCGAATCCATCATCAGCATGACATTCCTGCCCCGGTCACGAAAATATTCAGCAATAGCAGTGGTCATGAAGGAAGCTTTGACCCGTACCATGGCCGCCTGGTCTGATGTTGCCACAACAACAACCGACCGTTTCAGCCCTTCTTCTCCCAGGTCCCGCTCAATAAATTCTTTTACTTCACGCCCACGTTCACCAATCAGGCCGATGACATTAATCTCGGCATTGGTATATTTGGCAATCATTCCCAGAGTGACACTTTTCCCCACGCCACTGCCGGCAAATATTCCCACACGCTGACCATGGCCAATGGTGATCATTCCGTCTATAGCGCGAATGCCTGTAGTCAGAGGTTCAGTGATACGTGACCTTTCCATTGGCCCTGGCGGCGTATTATAGACCGGTACTTTATGTTTTGTTGTAATGGGGCCTTTCCCATCGATGGGATTACCGAAACCATCAATAACCCGTCCCAGGAGTTCTTTTCCCGCCATGGTAGAAAGTGGTTTTCGGCTTTTGATCACTCTACTGCCCGGAGAGATACCAACGGTTTCGTCCAAAGGCATCAGCAGGATTTTATTTTCTCTGAACCCAACAACTTCAGCCCTGACAAATTTTCCGTCACGTTTATATATCTCACATAATTCACCCAATGTAGCATCCGGTAGTGTGGCTTCTATCACCAGGCCCACAACTTTTGTGACCTTACCGATAATTTTATCAGTCGCCATCAATGGAATTTGTTCATAGTAGGATTTTATTTCGTCTAAGAAAAAATTCATAATTAACTATTCAGTAATTGTGATTCGATATTATCCAATTGTTGCGCAAATTTTCCTTCCACCAGAAGATTTGTTGATTCCAGGATACACTCCCCCGGTTTCAATTTTCTGTCTTCATAAAATTTAACTTTCAGGCTTCCGGGCAAATGAAATTCCTTTTCCAAGTTCTTGTTCATGATCCATTCAATTTGTGATGAGGAAACGTGAATGGTAATGGTTTCCTGGTCAATTAATTCATGCAAAATCCGGCTGATCTGTTCCAGCAGAATATCATTATAGCGGTCTTCATTTTGTAATTCTGCATTTAATATTTTTTCTGCGATTATCCGGCCCAGTTTGACAACATGGGGGTGCAGTTTTTTTAATTCTTTAGTAAAATCCTCACGAACTGTATTGACGACAGTACGCAGGGATTCAACTTCTTGATAAACCTGGCTTTCCAGCTCATGACGTAACTGTTCCTTACCTTCGTCGATACCGGAAAGAAAGGTTTCTTCACGGGCCTGTTGCAGGGATTGTTCCAGAATTTCGACCCGTTTTCTAAGATCGTTGTTTTCCTTTTGAAGGTCTTTGTGGTGTGTGCTGAGATTTAATTGTAAAGGTTTATTTTCATCGGTTTCCGGGGATTTTAGTGTAGCGGAATTTTTTTTTTGCTGCTGATTGTTTGATCCCTGTATGCCTTTTACTTTGGATTTTAAAGGAATTCGAATCTGTGTCATTCAATCATCTCCTCTTCACCGGCAGCCATATTGATTTCTCCGGATTCATCAAGTTCACGAATAGCATCCAGAATAACCGACTGGGCATTTTCCACTTCTTTGACACGAACCGGTCCGAGATATTGTAATTCATCTTTAAGCATTTCGGAAGCGCGTTCGGACATATTGCGCATGATCTTATCTTTCAATGTTGGTGAAGCGGCTTTGAGTGAAAGCGCCAGTGTCTTGGAATCAATCTCGCGGGTGATTCGCTGAATGGTTGCATCACCGAGTTTTTCAACATCTTCAAAAGTAAACATGAGGTTCTTAATTTCTTCATAAAGGCTAGGATTACGGCCTTCAATAGATTCAAGTATATTTTTCTCAGCGGTTCGGCTGGTAGAATTAAGAATTTCCGCAATAGCCTCTGTTCCGCCGATTTTGCTCATCTGGCCGCCAAAAACAGAGCCTAATTGTTCCCGCAGGGCATTTTCAATTTCCCGGATCAATTCCGGCGATGTTTTTTCCATAGTCGCCAGGCGGTAGGAAATTTCTCCCTGCATTTCTTCCGGCAAATCGGAAAGAATTGCTGCCGCCTGAATGGATTTTAAATTAGCCAGAATCAAAGCTACAGTCTGGGGATGTTCATTGGATAAAAAGTTCAGTAATTGTTTATCATCAACTGTCTGAAGCAGATAAAAGGCGCTGACTTCTGTGGTGGCTTCCACCCGCTGAATGATTTCATCGGCCTTTTTATGGCCCCAGGCATCTTCCAGAATTTTTTTTGCATAACTCAAACCACCGGAAAGAATGTGCTTTTTTCCTTCGATCATTTGATAATATTCTTCAATTGCCCCGCCAATTTTATCGGCTTCAATATTTCTGTTGCGGGCAATTTCGATTGTAATCCGTTCAGTTTCGCTGTCAGTGAAATGTTTGATCACTTCCGAAGCATGCTCCTCGCCGAGAGCAATCAGCACTAAGGCTGCTTTCTGAATTGGCGGTGTCCCCTTGGGTGCTTTTTCTGGTACTGTTTCCATTTATTTTTCCCTCTGTGTTATCCAAAGTCTAAATAACTGGGAAGCGTCATCCGGATTGCTTTTACAGAAATCACGGACTGCATCAACCATTTTTTCCTTGGCTTTTAAGCGGGCTTTTGCTTCCGGACTCAAATGAGCGATGAATTGATCTTCATCGATTTCAATCTCTTCTTCCCTTTCCTGAATTTTTTTCTTGGGCTTCAGTTTTTTAGCATCCTGGCCTTCGCCTAATTGCCCCCGTCCACCTTCTTCGTCACCGGTCGCCAATGCCATCCGCTGACCGGGTTCCGGCAGACCAAGCGCCTGGGCAGAACTTTTTGTTAATCGCCGGATTATAATGAAAGCAATGATTATGGTTAATACAATCACTCCCCTGGTTATCATTGTGTTGATAAATTCTTTACGTTCCATTTGTTCAAAATATTCCTGGTTTTCTTCAATTTCGCTGCGGTCAAATTGTAAATTTCGTACTTCAATCAGATCATCACGCTGCTGATCAAACCCCACTGCGCCGCGCACCAAACCGGCAATAAAATCAAGTTCCTCCTGGGTTCGGGGCTGGTATTCCCGGATCACTTCACCTTCATCATTTTCTACTTTATTGAATCGTCCGTTCACTAATACAGCAACACTAACTCTCTTCAGGTTACCGGTTCCACTGGTAAACCGTTCTTCGATTTGCGCGGTTTCAAAATTAGTGATTATATTTTCTCTGCTAATATTTTCGTTCAGATTATCAGTCGTTGTATCCACATTAGTGCGGGTCTCGATTTGTGATTCTTCACTGATCACCGCTACATTTTCAGGATCAACCCGGCTGGCAGTGCGTTCGAGGCGGTCCATATTTAAGTCAGCTGACACCTGCACCACAGTATTGCCTTTGCCGACAATATTTTCCACAATTCTTTCAACCTTGTTCTGCAACTGATTTTCAATAGTGGACCGCAGTTCCCAATGGCTGCCGGCGCTGGTGATATTGGATTCATCATTACCCTGTGAGAGCATATTGCCGTCATTATCAACAATAACCACATTTTCCCGTTCAATTCCCTTGACGCTGTTGGCCACGAGCATTTCAATACCTTTAATTTGGGTATCTTTTAGATAGCGGCCATCTTCCAGATAAAGAACCACCGAGGCGCTGCCATTTTTTTCTTCTTCAAATAGTTTTTCTTCCGGAAGTACCAGGTGAACCCGGGAATTTCTGACAACAGGAAATTCATTGATTGACTTTGACAGCTCGCCTTCCAGAGCGCGCTTCATATTCAACTGCTGCATAAAGGAAGTCATACCGATTCGCTGTTCATCAAAAACATCATAGCCTTTTTCGGTAATGTCCGCCGTGAGTCCTTTTTCCGCCAGATCAAGGCGTACTTCCGAGATATGCTTTGCCGGAATTTTGATTGTTTCACCGCCATGATCAAGTTTGTATTTGATGCTACGGTCTCTTAGTTCCGTCAATATTTTGCTGGCTTTGGCCGGCTCCAGGTCTGAATAAAGCACCTGGTATTCCGGTCTGTTGGCCCAGAAAAAAAGCGTCACCACCGAACTGACAATCCCCAGAAATACTAACAGTATAAGGATTCTTTGAACAGGTGTAAATCGTCTTAAAAATTGAATTATTTGTGCAAATACTTGGTTCATGTTTTTCCGATTTTTTATTTCAATTAAACTTGCATTCTGTTGAGTTCATTGTAAGCATCTACCAGCTTATTTTTTATTTCAAGCATAAGTTGAAAACTGAGATTGGCTTCTTCCAGTTTCGTCATGGCATCTGCCATTGTTTCAGATTCACCCATGATAAAATTTTCAACGGACTGGGATGCTTCCTTTTGATCTTTATTTACTGCATCCAGAAAATCCTTAATTGTATCGGAGAAATTTAATTTTGAAGGCCCTTCGCTTTTCTCGCCGGGTTTTGCATTCTGTGTATTTTCTACACCTGGAAGATTTCTGGATCGGATTATATCATTTATTGTAGCCATGTGAATTAGCCTCTTAAGTCCAGTAATTGACCTTTGTTAATTTGTTTGATATCATTGTGTCCGTATAATTTCATATCATCGGGCATTTGTGTGCCGAAAAACATGTGCAGGGTACTTTTTTCATTATTGGATAGCAATTTTGCTGTTTTATCTTTTCTTTCCTGCATAGCCGCCGGATCCAGCAACAAATCGTTATCATCATTAAAGTTTTGATTGTTGACCTGACGCTCATTTTGGTCTTTATAAAAGTTGCCGGAAAGGTTGTTTTGTATGGATGATAAAATACTCATAATTCACCTATATCTTCAAGGTATCCTGGGCCATTTTTTTCCCAGCGTTCATGACATTAATATTGGCTTCATAAGCACGGCTGGCAGCCATCAGGTCCACCATTTCTTCTACCATATTTATTTTTGGCATTCTGACATAACCATTTTCATCGGCTCTTGGATGGGCCGGATTATAAACAAGTTTCTCGTCGGCAATTTCCATAACTTCCAATATATCTTTGGATTTTCGCTTCTCTATTTCATCACTATCAGAAAAAGTGGACCGATGGCGGTTTTCATTTCCTTTTAATTTCAGATTCATCTGTGATTCAAAATCCAGGTCGCGATTCGCTTTGGCATATTTGGACAAAACAACTTTTTTGTTGTAAACCCGACCGTTTTCATCGGGAGCCCGTTCTGCATTGGCAACATTCTCGGAAATTGTTTCCAATTTTTTCATCTCTGTGCGAAGTCCCCGCAATGTTGTTTGAAATGCTGAAAATATTCCTTCTACTGCCATTTTACATCCGTCCTTTTATACTGAGTTCCATTTTCTTAAACCACCTTGACAATCGCTTTGTGGCAAATTCATTGCGGATTTGGTTTTCTGCCAGATCTGCCATTTCTTTGGTTACCTCAACTTTTTCTTTTCCCCGGTCTTCCGGAAATAAAGTTGCCTGATAGTGGGGAGAGGTAATATGTTTTGCATTGGATTTTTTCAATGCTGAATTTTCCTGAGCAATTTTCAATTCTTCAGAAAAATCAGTTTTGGTCCGTCTGTAATAGGGATCATTGACATTGGCAATATTTTTGGAGATTGCCTGATGTTGCTTATTATAAACGTCAACTGCATTTTTGACTAGTTTTTTTTGATTTGTTCCAAATATATCAAATTCCATAATACTTCTCTTTTTTTATTGGCTTTGAAAATGTCAAGAGCTATGCCAAAAAAAATCGTCCCAATAAATAATAAATATACAAAATGAGTTAATCCTCTAGTATACATTCAGATAGAATAATTTTTCAGGGATTGCTATTTTACTGAGAAAGGCTACGGTAATATAAAATATACGATAAAATCGCTGGAATTTTTTTCCAATTCAAATCAAAAACCGTATTTTTTACTGCCGGAGACGTACTGTTAATTATCGGTTATTGAATAAATTTCTTTAATATTTTATTGTGACTTTATTTATTTTTATCAAAAAATGAGATTTTTTATTGTAATGTTAACTTTTTACCCGCTTTTATGAAAAATATTCCTGTTTACTGGAAAAATATTATGTCTCAATCTTACATTAATTAAGTTTTCAACCTGTCAGACTACTTTTTTTTTAAAACCTATTGTATTAAATTGACAGGTCAAAAATTAAATCATGAAGGAGAATGAGAATGAAGAATTTACCAATTTTATTGCTATTCATTGTTTTGGTAGCAATATCCTGTACTAAGGAAACAAATCCCTTTTTTACAGAATGGGATACCCCTTTTGGAATCCCTCCCTTTGAAGATATTAAAATTTCCCATTACATGCCTGCTTTTGAAGAAGGGATCAAGCAGGAAAAAGCAGAAATCAAAGCCATTGTCAATAACCAGGAAGCCCCTACTTTTGACAACACAATTGTGGAACTTGAAAAAACCGGACAGTTGCTGGACAAAGTTTCCGGTGTTTTTTATAATTTAAAGTCGGCCCATACCAATGATGCCATGAATGACCTGGCAAAAAAACTAGCCCCTATGTTGTCAAAGCATAATGACGAAATTGCACTGAATGATGAACTTTTTCAACGTATAAAAACTGTATATGACAATCAGGACCAGGAAGATTTAACTGCTGAGGAAAAAACAGTCCTTGAAAAGTATTACAAAGATTTCGTTCGCGCTGGTGCTCTCCTTTCAGAAAAAAATAAAGAACAAATCAAGGAAATCAACAGCCAATTAAGTTCACTAACACTTGAATTCGGGGACAATGTACTTAAGGAAGTTAATAATTTCGAACTGGTGATCCGGGATGAAAAAGACCTGGCCGGTTTACCGGAAAATGTTCGGACCCTGGGCCGTGAAAATGCTGAGGAAAAAGGATATGAAGATGTCTGGGTTTACACTATACAGCGAACCAGTCTCTATCCTTTTCTGACCTATTCCAAACGACGCGACCTGCGTGAAAAATTATTCAAAGGGTATATCAATAAAGGCGATAACAATAACGAATATGACAACAAAGAGAACATTAAAAACATTCTTAAACTGCGTCTGGAAAAAGCAAATATGCTGGGTTATGATACCCATGCCGATTATGTGCTGGAAAAAACCATGGCCAAAACACCAGAACGTGTCAACGACCTGCTGATGAAAATCTGGAACCCGGCCCTGGAAAAAGCAAAAGTAGAAGCCTATGACCTGCAAAAAATGATCGATGCTGAAGGTAAAGATTTTGATCTGAAACCCTGGGACTGGTGGTATTACGCAGAAAAATTAAAAAAGGAAAGATACGGACTGGAAGAAAGTATGCTTACACCTTATTTCCAGATGGAAAAAGTCAGACAGGGAGCTTTTGACCTGGCCACAAAACTCTGGGGGATTAAATTCAAAAAAATCGAAGATGTTGCCCTCTATCATGAGGATGTCGAAGCCTTTGAAGTAGTTGACAATGACGGCAGCCATATTGGTGTTTTTATGACCGATTATTATCCCCGCGCCAGTAAACGTGGCGGCGCCTGGATGAACAGCTGGCGAAAACAGCATAACATTGATGGCAATTCAGTAAGGCCGATTGTATATAATGTAGGTAACTTTGCAAAACCCAGTGGTAATGATCCATCATTATTAAGTTTTGATCAGGTGATGACTCTTTTTCATGAATTTGGCCACGGACTGCACGGATTATTGACAGATTGCCATTACCCCCGTGTATCCGGTACAAGCGTACCCCGTGATTTTGTGGAACTTCCGTCACAAATTATGGAAAACTGGGCCGGTGATCCGGAATACATTAAAGAATATGCGAAACACTATAAAACCGGAGAACCGATCCCCGATGAATTGATCGAAAAGATCAAAGAAGTCGGTACCTTTAACCAGGGATTTGTGACTGTCGAATACACAGCCGCCGCCCTGTTGGATATGGTTTACCATACAAAAACTGACTATACCGCCCTGGATGTCAATGAATTTGAAAATAAAACACTGGATGAACTGGGACTGATTCCGGAAATCGTGGTGCGCTACAGAAGTACTTATTTCAACCACATTTTTGCCGGCGGTTACTCTTCCGGATATTATTCATACATCTGGGCCGGTGTTTTGGATACTGATGGCTACCAGGCCTTTAAGGAAACCGGTAATATCTTTGACCAGGAAACAGCCCGCAGTTATCGGGAAAATATCCTTGAAAAAGGTGGTTCCGAAGATGCCATGGAAATGTATATTAAATTCCGCGGCAGAGAACCAAAACCTGACGCTTTACTGGAAAAACGCGGACTAAAATAAGAAAAATGTATTTATAAAATTAAAAGGGCTGTTTTCGAACAGCCCTTTTGATTTTCACCTTCCACTACGAAAAAACCGCTATTCTTTATCGATTTGTTGCAGCGCAAAGGCATATGCACCGATGCTGATGGCCTCCGATGTGCCAATTTTTGAAACGCCGACACCAATTCGCATCATCGGATCATAAGCAATTTTTTTATGGGAAAATGGCACGGTTATCTCTTTTTTCTCTCCTTGAATAAAGGATTGTAATTCTTCAGGATCATCGGTGTTAAAAGCCTTTACCGCCATACGCGGAAAACTGTTACCGTCAAAATCCTGAAAATTACTGTTCATTTCTTTAATCACATCCGGCATAAAAATATCCCTGGCCCCTGAAAGCCCACCGCCAAACACGATCAGTCCGTCAATTAACGTGGCAACATTTGCTGCTGCGTCACCGATGGCTTCCGCCATATGTTGAAAAGCGTGGACAGCAGCTGATTGGTTGCCAGATTGTTTTCCTGTGGCTATTGCATAAATATCTTTGGGTTGCGGTACGTCATTCATATTCAATTCCGCGACCTTTGCATATTCCCGTCTGATTGCACGAATTGAAGCAGAGGCCTCGACATTAATATTATCAAAAAACTTATTTCTCAGCAACCAGACTTCACCGGCATTGGAATTGTCACCGATGATCAGTTGCTTGTTGATCACAATTCCGGCTCCAAAACCGGTCCCTAAGGTAAACCCTACCAAATTTTTAAACCGCCGCGGACTGCCGCTTTCAGCCAGTTTTTGGTTGATTTCCGGTAAATAGCCGGCAATAGCTTCGCCGTATGCATAAAGATTGCCGTCATTGTTAATATAAACCGGAATGTTGAACTTTTCTTCCAGCATCGGGCCCAACGCTACCCCGCCTTTAAAAGCCGGTAAATTAGTAAGTTCAGCAATAATGCCGGTTTTGTAGTCGGCCGGTCCCGGAAAGGCAAAACTAATGGCCACCGGTTTTTCTTTGCCCAATTGTTTTTTTACATCATTAAAACCCTTGATGATATTTTTCAGGCAGGGTTCCAGTTTATCAGCCATGGCAGGAGTTCTGATCGGTTCGATGATCATTCTGTTTTGCTGCATGGCGGAAAACACAAAATTTGTTCCGCCGGCATCCAGTGTCATAACAATTCTATTATCATTCTCAAAATTCATGATATATTCTTTCTACTGTTAAGGTTTTTGAAAGAGAGCAAAGCAATGTAAACCAATGCTGCCAGAGGCACCAGAAAACCAATGGAAATGGTGGTCAAATCCTGCAGATATCCCATTAATAAAGGCACAAAAGCACCACCCACAATAGCGGTCACCATTAACCCAGATAATTCGTTGGTTTTTTCTGGAAGGTGTTCAATTGTAATGGAAAAGATTAAGGGAAAGATATTGGCAAATCCCAGTCCGACAATAATAACACTGAAGATTGCTATTATTGGGTTGCTGAGGAACAGACCAAGGATTCCAAAAATCGACATTAAACTGGTGATTATAAAAAATTTCTCCGGCTTTAGCCAGTTCAGGATCATGCCTCCCAGAAAACGCCCAATCATCAGAGTTGTGAAAAACAGACCTGTTCCAAGCACACCAAATTTAACAATATCAATTCCAAAATTATCTTCCAGATACAGCGGAATGCCGGAACTCATACATACCTCAGCTCCAACATAGAGGAAAATTCCTGCTACCATCATCAGAACATATTTATCGGAAAGCAGCAGTAAACTGGATTTCAGGGTTGTCGGTTCCCTATGAGCTTCTTTTTCTTCCTCAATTTTTGTAACAGCCAGCATCAATAAGGTCACCAGCAATCCAACACTGAAAACGGGAAAAATAATTTTCCAGTCAGCGCCAAACCAGGCCGCTGCCAGAGGCGGAATAACCGGCCCGGCCAGAGAACCAATGGCTTTGACAAATTGCCCGATAGAAAGATTTCTGGAATATTTGCCTTCCTGGGATACATCGCGCATAATCGGATTCCCGGCAACTTGTAATATAGTTGCCCCTCCCCCAAGCATTAAAACTGTCAGCAGAAAAAGCGGAAAAGTATTCAGATTAAATAAGGGCAAGATCATACCGGCCATAGCGATCAGCAGGCCTAGGATTAAAGTGAATTTTTTCCCCTTTCGATCCTGAAAAATACCCATTGGCACTGAAAGCAATCCAAACATAATAAATCCCATAAAGGGAATGATCATAGCCATGAAATTGCTCAGATTAAATTCTGCTTTTGCTAATCCCACAAAGGGACCCACTGCATCGCCAAATCCCATACAAAGAAAGACCAATAAAATCGGAACAACTTTTTTATTCATACAATTCTCCTTTTCAAACTAAAGGTAGTGTCAAAAGTTTTTGCTCTGAACATTAGTTTCAAACCCTTTTTCATCTCTAATGGATCAATCGGGGGAGAACTTGTTTGATATTAGTCCTAACCTTGAATTATCAAACTATTAGTAAACAACCAGTTATCCTGTCGTGTCCCCCTTTGAAAAGGGGGAACAAGGGGTTGTGAAACTAATAGAAAAGAGCATATTTCATTCATTTTTTCATAAAACTTTTGACACTACCAAACTAAATTTTAAAATATTTCCATAACGTTACGCACTGTTATACGAAATATTAAGGTTAACTGTCAACTTATGCAAAGATTTTATTA
>CAZCHS010000014.1:28069-50649 GCA_964498725.1 uncultured bacterium
ATTTATTTACATTGCCATTATTTAGTAAAAAATACTGAATTTTGTTATTTTTATGAGCGAACAGTTTGATTACAGTGGATCAATTATTCAGTGGGAGTTATAAATTATCAGACAAACAGCAAAAAATATTTAACATCGATTATCATTTGGCAGGCTTTATGATAATAGAAAAATCCAGACATATCATTAATTAATTTTAAAGTTTGAGAGCCATAATATATATTAAGTATTGAATTATAAAAATCTTGAGGGTATGAGTAGAAAAGTTAAAATCAAAAATAGTATAGTCAACAATTTGATCCTGTGGCTGACCATTACAGTTGTAATATTGATGATTCTCATCAATTTTTTGTATTTGACTATTATGACAAACCGCATCACCACCCAACTGGAAGAAAAAAGTTCATTGCAGATCAGTAATATTGCCCATGTTCTGTCAAGCCCCCTTTGGAATATGGATTTAAAACATATTTCAGAAATTGCTAATGCCTATATTGAATCCGATGACATCGCCGGTATTAAAATTACCGATAATACTATTACAAACTTTCAGAAAAAGATTTATGATAAAATTGACCGAACGAAACCCGGTGGCTTTTTATTAAAACGGGATATTCTTCATAACAAACAAAAAATTGGTGAAGTACAAATCCAATTTTCCAGAAGTGAAATAAAAAAGACAGAGCGGCTAATCAATTTAAGTTTTGGGCTGGCAGGCTTTTCCGTAATTTTAATTTTATTATTTTTAACTAACATCATTTTGAAAAATCAACTCAAAGAACCTATCAACAACGTTGTCCAGGACTTAAACTCCATCGCTTCAGGCAACTACCAAAATCGCATGCGCAACCAACACTATATTGAATTTCAGAAAATCATTGATGCTGCCAATTTTATGGCGGATAAAATTGAAATTCGGGACACCAGAATTAAAAATTCGCTAAAAGAGATTAATTTTTTCAAAGAATACTTTTTTACCATTATTAATGTGATGCCATCGGCACTAATAGGCCTTGACAGGGAATTAAAAATCAATCTCATGAATCAGAAGGCCAGAAAGCTGTTCCGTATTCAGGATCCGAATATTGAAGGTATTAATATTTATGAAATAATCCCACGAATACAAAGCTTCCACGATACTATCAAAGATTCGATTCAAAACAATATGACCCATACCATCAAAAAAAATAAAATTTTGGTTAATAGTAAAAAAACCTATGAAAAAATTACCATTTATCCTTTTTCCACGACCAAGGAAAAAGGTGTTATTCTCCTTTTTGATGACATCACCAATATTGTTCAAATGGAACAAATGATGATACAATCAGAGAAAATGCTTTCCGTTGGTGGACTGGCCGCAGGAATGGCGCATGAAATTAATAATCCGATTGCCGGTATGTTACAAAATGCCAGTGTATTGAAAAACCGGTTGCTCAAAAAAATACCCAAAAATCTCGCTGTTGCCAGAAAACACAATCTGGAGTTTGACCAATTGATAAACTATATCAAAGAACGTAAAATTGATAAACTTCTGAATTTGATAGCAGAATCAGGCAGTCATGCTTCTGAAATCATCAAAACCATGCTAAGTTTTGCCAGAAGTTCAAAAAATATTTCCGAAAAATATGATTTACTCAAGATACTTGAAGATACCATTATTCTTATTCAAAATGATTACAGTGCTAAGAAAAATTATGATTTCAAAAAAATTGCCCTCATCAGAAATTACCCGGAATCTTTGCCACAGGTTACCTGTGACAGCGGGCAGATAGAGCAGGTTATATTCAATTTATTCAAAAATTCCGCGGAAGCAATGGCAGAGGTGCCCCGAGAAAACTATAAGCCGAAAATTTCCATTACAGTCAGTGCTAATGACAATGAGGTGGTTATTAAAATTGCTGATAATGGCCCCGGCATTCCGGAAGATATCAAGAATAAAATATTTGATCCCTTTTTTACGACAAAGCCGGTGGACAAAGGAACCGGGCTGGGATTATCGGTCTCCTACTTTATAATCACGCAAAACCACAATGGCAGCATAAAAGTTGATTCCGGACCCCGGCAAGGTACCTGTTTTACCATAAAACTACCAATACTGGATTAAATCATGAAAAATTTTAACAAACTGCAACTGAGAAAATTTCTGATGCCGGAACTTGTATTTGGGAATGGCGCGAGTGAGCTGGCCGGCACCTATTGTAAAAACTTCAATGTATCCAGGGTGCTGATAGTGACGGACAAGAACCTGGTAGCAATAGGACTAATGAAATCATTGATCAGCAGTTTGACGGCAGCAAATATTGAATATGTAATTTTTGATGAAGTGACCCCTAATCCGCGTGCTACTGAAGTGATGAAGGGTGCGCAAATATTTAATTCCGGGAAATGTGAAGCAATTATTGCTTTTGGTGGCGGCAGTCCCATGGATACTGCCAAAGCTATCGGTATTGTTGCCCTAAACGGTGGCCACATCATGGATTACGAAGGCATCAACAAAATAGTCTCACCGCTGCCCCCTTTGATATTTATTCCCACAACAGCCGGAACCGCCTCTGATGTTTCCCAGTTTTCTATTATTATCAATATGCAGAATCGTCGAAAAATAGCTATCATCAGTAAAGTAATCATCCCTGACATATCATTGGTTGATCCGGAACTGACCATTTCAATGGATAATTACCTGACCGCCTGCACCGGAATAGACGCTTTAACCCATGCCATAGAAGCCTATGTTTCCATTACCCATTCACCACTTTCCGACCTCCATGCGCTAAAAGCTATTGATCTCCTAAACCGATATTTGCCAAAAATTCTGTCTCAACCGAAGAACTCCCTGATCCGGGGAAAAATCATGTTTGCCAGTACAGAAGCGGGACTGGCATTTTCCAATGCCATGCTGGGGGCTATTCATGCCATGTCCCATAGTTTGGGAGGGCATCTGGATCTGCCTCATGGAGAATGTAATTCACTCTTACTGGAGCATGTTGTCAAATTTAATTTCAGGGAATCGCCCGACCGGTTCGGTAAAATTGCCGAGGCAATGAATATCTCCACTAAAAATCTGACACAAAAAGAAACCGAGATAAAATTATTTGATCGAATCCGCAGGTTAAAACAAGAATTAGGCGTCACAAATACACTAAAAAATCTCGGCGTTCGAAAGGCTGATATTCCGGTTCTCTCAAAAAAAGCAGTGAAAGATGCCTGCCTTTTAACTAATCCCAGAAAAGCAACCCAACAGGACATCGAGGTTATCTATGAAGAAGCCTTCTGATAAAAACCAGCAACTGCTTATTGACCTGCTGGGTTTTTCCGAAAATAATTCCATTCAGAAAAGTTATTATCCTCAGCTGCAATCTAAACTCAAAGAGTTAGAAAAGGAGAAGGAAAAATATTTTAGTTTATTTGACAATACTTCCGATGCCATTTTTATCTGTGATGCTAATTTATGTATCAAAGAAGTTAACCTTGAAGTAATTAATCGGTTTGGTTTTTCCGGAGAAGAATTAACCGGCAAAAGTTTCCTTGACTTGATTCATAAAAAAGATCATTCCAAAATAAATCGAATACGCGATAATCGGCAACCGTCCAAAGTCACCAATTTGGAGGTCGAGCATATCCGCCTTGCAAACAGTCCGATATATTCTAATATTAACGCCAAGAAAATCGATCTGTACGATGAACCCTCTGTAATTCTGGTATGCAGGGATATTACAAAATCCAAACTGGAACAGCAAAGACTGAAAAAACTCCACAAATTTTATCAGAAAGTAATTGAAAACTCGAAAAGCATTTTATACAGGTATCATTTTGATTCGGATAATTATGAATTCATCAGTTCCGGATTTGCGCACTTGTTTGGTATGGAACCCCATGAAATAACCACACGTGACTCAATAAAAGAACGAATCGTGGAGGTGCGTGACTTTAAAACCTGTGAAATTATCGATTTACATGAATGGGATAAAAAAATTGCAAGCGGGCAGGTAGATTCTTTTAAGGCCGAATGGAAAATAAAAACGCCTGCCGGTGAAATCCGCTATTTATTTGACAGTTCATTGCCTTTATACAAAAAGCCGGGAAATAGAGTTATTGGGTCTCAAGGAATACTCATGGACATAACTGACCGAAAAACCAGTGAAATCAAACTGGAACAGACACAGAAGTTCATTAATACCATTATTAATTCACTCCCCTCAGTTATTATCAGTATCGACGCAGAATTGAATATAACACACAGAAACAGTGAATCCTCAAAATTGCTGGCTGATAAGGAAATTCTTTCTGATCAGGCTAAACTTTTTACATTATTTCCATTTCTTAAACAATTATCCAAAGAAATTACAAACTGTATTACCACCCGGATTCCGGTTATTCAAAAACGCTTAAAATTAAAAATTAACCGTCAGGACCATCTATACGAGGTGGCAATCACGCCATTATTCACCGATAATTTAAAGGGCGCTGTCATTCGAATGGACGACATTACGAACAAAATCAAACTGGAGCAAATGATGCTTCAATCGGAAAAAATGCTTTCCATTGGTGGACTGGCTGCCGGTATGGCCCATGAAATCAACAATCCTATCGCCGGTATTATTCAAAACACCCAGGTTCTGCAACTACGATTGAATTCCAACAGCCCCAAGGGTCAACAGTTATCCGAAACCATCGGTATTGACAGATGGAAAATTGAGAATTATCTCACCCGACTGGAAGTATTCAAAATACTTTCTATGATTTCAGAGTCGGGAAAACGAGCCGCAAAAATAGTTCGGAACATGCTCAGCTTTGCCCGTAAAGATGAGTCTGAGAAAAACGACCACAATATAATAGAAATGATCGAAGAAACTCTGCACATCATCGCCACCGATTACAATATGAAAAAGAATTATGATTTTAAAAAAATAAAGATAACCCGCGACTATATCATTAAAAATAAAACAATTTATTGCAACCGTGGGCAGATTCAACAGGTTCTGTTAAATCTTTTTAAAAATGGCGCGGAAGCCATGCAGCAGACTGCTGATTTGCGACAGCCGGAATTCAAAATTGGATTAATGGAAGACCCGGAATTTTTGAATATCTACATAAAGGATAATGGCCCCGGAATTCCCGGTTCAATTATAAAAAATATCTTTGACCCCTTTTTCACAACTAAGGAGCCCGGCATGGGCACCGGCCTGGGACTCTCGGTTTCCTATTATATCATCACCAAAAACCACAAAGGCACAATGTCCATTGAAAAATCCAATAAATCAGGCACCCGGTTTAAAATACAACTGCCTGTTAAAATGAAATAAAATATCTATGCAAAAAATTAAATTTCAAAATATCGCAAAAACAACAAAAAATAAACTGCTTATTATTTATTCCATCATATTTACTATTGCGATTGGGATAATATTTTTGATCTATTTTGCGCAGTCAAATAAGTTGAAGCGGCAAATATTGGAAAAGGTTAAACTCGCAGCTGTAAGTATCGATATAGACAAACTTAATCATCTATCCACTACACCTGATGTTATTCTCAGTCCAACTTATAAAGAAATCAAAAAACAACTTATTAAATTAAAAAAAGAAATTCCAAACTGTGAATACCTCTATATACTGCATAAAAAGGGCAATCAATTTTACTTTTTGATCAATGCGGTTCCACTGGATGTTGAAACCAGCCAGCCGGAAATTATCGGCGAGCCTTATCATAATATTCATCCTGAATATGATCTTGCCCTGAAAAATAGGATGCCTAAAACCTTTGGCCCTATCAGTGATGAGTATGGCAAAACCATTGTTTCCATTGTCCCGCTTCATCAGGAGGATAGCCGTTATCTGTTTGCAGCTGATATAACCGCTAATGACTGGTACCGCCGACTTTTTATCATTTTGATTCACCCGGTAATTGGTATCATTTTGATTAGCTTCGCCCTGGTTATTTATTTGTCAATGAAAATAAAATTCATCGCTATTGTTGACAGAAAAAATGAGGAATTGATCCAATCCGAAAAAATGCTTTTTTCCACTTTTCAATCAGTTGGCGACGGACTGATTACCACCGATATAAACGGAAAGGTCAATTATATCAATGATGCGGGAATTAAATTATTAAAACCTGCCAAAGCCATTATTGGCCGGCCCCTGCCGGAAGTTTTCAATTTTGCAAAAGATAATGCAATTATATTCCATTTATTGACTAGAAAACGAACCGTGATTAATGATGTTAAATTTTCAAAAGACGGGCATACCCATATATTCAGTTTTTCCTCGGCTGTTATCAAGCATGAAAACTCAGTCACCGGGCATGTTATCACTTTCAAAGACACATCGGAATCCTATCAATTAAAACAGGATCTGATTCGCAGCGAAAAACAAATTAAATCCATTATTCAGAATTCACCGCTATTTTTGGCAACCTTTGAATCCGATGGGCATATTACTTTTCTAAATGGCAATATTTTACAAAAAATGGGAATTGAAAAAGACCTGTTTTTGGGTAAATCGATCTTTGACTTGTTTGATAAGGATGATAAAACCATTAAACAATTCAAACTGGCCTTAAAAGGTGAAGAAAATTCCTTTACCACCCAGTATAAAGAGCTTTATCTGAAAGTAAATTTTTCACCATTTTTACATTCGGGCAATCATTTTTCCTCGGTACTGTGTGTGGGTTATGATATAACGGAAAATATTGAAACGGAAAAATCCCTGCGGGAAAGCGAAGAAACTTTCCGGGCGCTGACAGAAAATTCACCGGACATTATTATGCGCTTCAATCCTTCACTGGAACATCTTTATACAAATCAGTCCGTGGAGAGATATACCGGAATTCCCAGGCACAAATTTTTTGGCAATAAACATTCAGATTTGGATTTTCCTGAAGATATTAGCCGGAAATGGGAGCAAAAATTGCAAGAAGTATTTGATTCGGGAAAAATCAGTCGCATGGAATTTTACCTCAACAATACCTGGTTTGACTGGATCATTATTCCGGAATTTGATGACCATGGTAATGTAAAGGCCGTCATTACCTCGGCCCGTGATATAACCAGTATCAAGCGATCTGCCAGGGAACTGGAGTTCTTGCAGAGTTACCTATCGGATATTATCGATTCCATGCCTTCAATATTGATCGGTATCAATGTCGATGGACAGATAAATCTGTGGAACAAAGCAATAGAAAAACTGACGGGGAAACAATCTGATGAGGTTTTAAACAAGCATGCCAATGATGTGATTCGCGAGTTTAATTTAGACCTGGATCTGATTCGCAGCAGCATTGAAGAACACCGGGAAAAATGGATACAAAAGGAAGAAATCATAATTAATAATCGAATTTATTTCATGAAAATCATCATCTATCCCCTTTCACTCGATGACTCAAAAAGCGCGATTATCAGAATGGATGATATCACTGATCAAATTCGAATGGAAGAGCTGCTCATCCAATCGGAGAAAATGCTTTCACTGGGTGGATTGGCCGCAGGAATGGCCCATGAAATCAATAATCCAATTGCCGGTATGGTCCAAAATTGTGACGTGCTGATCAACCGCTTAATTAAGAAACTGCCCAAAAACGAATCCGTTGCTAGGGAATACAATCTTAACTTTAATGATATGCTGAAATATATGGAAAAGCGAAATGTTATCAGGACGCTGCAGATGATCAAACAGTCAGGCCGGAAAGCCGCTGATATTGTTAAAAATATGCTGGATTTTGCCAGAAAAGACAGCGGGACAAAGGCCGGCTACCGGCTCTCTGATATACTCGAAGAATCCATTAAACTGATTGCCAACGACTTTAGGCTGAAGGACAAATATGATTTCAAAAAAATACGAATTGAAAGAGATTATCCGGAAGAAGAATGCACGGTATTTTGCGACAAAGGACAAATACAGCAGGTACTACTAAATATTTTAAAAAACGGCGCGGAAGCCATGTCCGAAACGAAAAGCCAGGACCCCCGGTTCAATATAAAAATCATTAACACTGATACTGCAATTATAATAAAAATTGCCAATAACGGGCCCAAAATACCGGATGATAAAAAGAAATATATATTTGATCCCTTTTACACGACGAAATCTCCGGACAAAGGTACCGGATTAGGATTATCGATTTCTTATTTTATTATTGTTCAAAACCATGGCGGTGAAATATATATCGAAGATGATGCAAAAGAAGGAACAGAATTTGTAATTAAATTACCAATTAATAAGGATTTGAAATGATACTATTGGAAAACATTCCGGTCCGCTTTTTAAAATTCCTATCTTTTTTTACTCCGATAATGCCTGGAAAAATTAAAAATATTTTTCTGAAATGGATTGAAAAATTATTTTCTATCAGGATATTAATTACTCATGACCAAAAACCAATGACAGGTTTGCAAAGGGGTGTATCAGAATCAGATCTGATTTTTTGCTGTAATTTTTACAAAGGAGAATGCCTGTATCCATGAAACATTTCAAAGATATAAGCATAAAAAACAAATTGATCAGCATAATTTTGAGTATTGTGTCCCTGATGCTGATTATCGGATTTACTGTTCTGGTTTATTTTTCTTTAGATCTTCTGTCCTCTGCAAAAACAGCTGAAGCTGAATCATTGGCGAAAATCATCGGCGACTATTCCATTGCCGCTTTAACATTTAATTATCCCGAACGGGGTAATGAAATTTTAAATAAACTTGACAATAACCCCAATGTAATTGCTTGTTTTATTTATGATGATGATATGGAACTCTTTGCCGCCCATATCTATGGTGATCAAACCAAAATGGATGCCCCGGATATTACCGGCGGGTTGGAATTTAAATTTTTTAAAGGTGACAATTATCATATCCTGCGGAAAATAAACTACAATAACAACAATTATGGCTGGATTTACCTGATCATAAATTCCCACATCATTTCTACAACTTTGCTGATTATTGTTATCTTTACAGTTTTACTGTTGACCCTGATATTTGTGAGTTATTTAATGGCCAACCGGCTCCAGCGCTTTATATCTGAGCCGGTTGTGGAACTGGCGCAAACCGCCCGGCAAATCGGGCAGTCCGGCAAGTATTCCATTCGTATTCCCAGAAAACAAAAGGATGAGATCGGGCAGTTATATAATGAATTCAATAAAATGCTGTCAGTCATTGAGAAACGTGAAATTGAAAAAAATGCCGCCCGGGAAAAAGTTAAAGAAAATGAGCGCTGGATAAATACCATTATCAATAATTTGAATGACTCAGTTGTTGTCCATGACCTTCACACCGGAAAGATCATTTATGTCAATGACACGGCCTGCAAAATGTATGGTTATGACAGAGATGAAATGAAGCAAAGAAATATTGCAGATTTGAGTACAAATGATTCTGTTTTCAATCAAAATACAGCGCTGGAAAAAATGAAAAAATGCCTTAAGGAAGGCCCCCAGGTTTTCCAGTGGCACGCCCTTAAAAAAGATCATACTGAATTTTGGGTGGAAGTGAATATGCGTAAGGCCATTTTGAACAATAAAGAAAGAGTCATGGTAGTGGTGCGCAATATCGAAGACCAGAAAAAGAAACAACAAGAAATCAACAATCTGCAGAAATATTTAATTGATATCGTTGACTCCATGCCTTCAATTATCATCGGCACTGATGAAAACATACGCATAACACAATGGAATCGCAAAGCCCAAAGTTTTACAAATCTGTCGGTCGATGATGTGCTGGGCCAAAATTTGTCAGCTATCGAATCGCCATTACCTGAAAATCTTGCCGCCCAAATCAAAGGATCCATTGCCAATGATAAAGTGATCATTGATGAAAAAGTAAAATTGTGGGTCAATAACCATAGATATTACTTTACCGTCACAATTTATCCCTTAAGTTCTGACGGCAGCAATGGCGCGGTTATCCGGCTTGATGATACTACTGAAAAAGTCCGTATGGAGGAGTTAATGATTCAGTCGGAAAAAATGCTGTCCATCGGTGGGTTGGCCGCCGGAATGGCCCATGAAATCAATAATCCCCTGGCAGGAATGATGCAAAATGCTGCGGTTGTTTTAAATCGTCTGACAAAACACTCTGCCATAAATGAGTCCGTTGCCAATGAATGCGGAACAACCATGAGCGCCATCAGCCAATTCATGTCCCAGCGGCGGATTATAAAACAATTACGACTGATTTCCGATTCCGGCCAGAGGGCCTCGGAAATCATATCAAACATGTTGAGTTTTGCCCGGAAATCCGAGTCCAAATTTGATGATGTCCAATTGTCAAAAGTGCTTGATCTTTCGATAGAACTTGCAAAAAATGACTACGACCTCAAGAAAAAATATGACTTCAGAAAAATTAAAATCCAGCGGGATTACCAGGATAATTTACCGGATTGCTACTGCGACCGTAGAAAAATGGAACAGGTATTTTTGAATATATTAAAAAACGGGGCACATGCGATGAGCACTGTTAAGGACCGGCCTTCACTGTTCAATATCAAAATCGCCATGAATGATACACATTTTATCATCACGGTTGCTGATAATGGCCCGGGAATTCCTGCTGAGTCCAGGAAACGCATATTTGAACCCTTTTATACTACCAAGGATGTCGGTGAAGGTACCGGACTGGGACTGTCCGTCTCTTATTTTATCATCACGGAAAACCATCATGGCCAAATGTATGTTGAATCCGAATTAAATAAGGGAACCCGGTTTATTATTAAACTACCTGTATAGAATAAAAAGAGAGATCGCTTATGAATTTATACTTAAATACAATCCTGATTGTGACCGGTTTTTTTCTTTTTATGATGATCTATCACATTATCCTCTATTTGAAAGATTTTGAAAAAACTATCAATTTTTGGGTAATAATTTTATTGGTCGTATCGATTGTTTTTAATTATCTGGAGTATACATTACCACAGATAAATGATCTTACGGAATACATTCCTTACTGGATTACACTGATATTCATTCAATCGGCAATCATAATTGCCCTGTCTTGGTTTTGCTATCATTATTCAGATTATCAATCAAAAATACCCCATTGGATAATAACAATTGTGTGGGTGCTGCTGCCCTTTATTAGGATAACACAGGATAATATGCTGTTTTACAGTAAGATCAGCGGATTCCGGGAAGTTCAATTGCCCTGGCGGGAAACCTTATATTTCCTCGAAGGCAAATTCATATTATTTGCTTACATATACTGGGCCCTGATTATCCTTAGTGTTGGTTATCTTTTCATTACGTCGATAATCAATGCAAAAACCAAATCCCGGAAAAATACATTTATTGTGGTCACCGCAGTCTATTTTGCTTTTATATTGGTAGATATTCTTCATCGGGCTTTGGAGTTGGATTTTGTCCATTTAACACCCTTTGCAAACCTGACAATACCAATGATCATTAGTCTTTCCATTCATAATCAGCTGGTACAGACACGAGAATTACAAACCAAATTAAAGATTCAAAAAGAACGGCTCGACCTCGCGATTACAGGTACCGGTGTCGGCCTGTGGGATTGGGAATTGTCGCCTGAAAAAGTAACTATCAATAATTACTGGGCGGAAATGCTCGGGTATCAGTTCGATGAACTTCAACCAATGTCCTTCCAAACCTGGGAAAACCTGGTTCATCCGGAAGATCTGCCGAAAGCTAAAAAATCGATCAATGATCATATTGCCGGAATTAATGATCGGTTTCGTGCGGAATTTCGTATGCGTCATAAAACCGGAAAGTGGTTATGGATATTGGCCACCGGTAAAGTTGTGCAACGAAATAAGGCGGGCAAACCAACCCGGTTGGCCGGAACACATCTGAATATTGACAAATTAAAAACAACTGAGATGGAACTAACAAAAGAAAAAACCCTGCTGAAAGGAATCAACGACGCTATTCCCATTGGAATTATACTCATTGGACCCGATAATAACCTGCTTTTCTCAAATAAAGCTTTCCATGAAATAAGCGGCTATGATTTTAAGGAAATTGAAGACCTGAACAATTGGTTTTTAAAAGCCTATCCCGATGAAAAATATCGTAAAGCTGTATTAGAGGACTGGCAACTTGCCAGCAGTGAAAACCGCAGTAATATCGTCTTCAAAATTCACTGTAAAAATAACCAGATCAAAGATATCAATTTTAAGTCTGTTGTTTTGCCGGGTGAAAAAATCCTGGTGACCCTGGAAGATATATCGGAAAAACGAAAAAAGGAAAAAGAAATCAAAGAGGTTCGCGATCTGCTCAATACCGCCATGGAACAAGTGCCGGTGGGTATAATAATAGCTGACGCGCCGGACAGAAAAATCAGAATTGCCAATAAAACCGCCCTGAAAATCAGTAACATCGATTATGGTAACCTAAAAGAGACTGATCACCCATTAACACCGAATATTTTTTATCCGGACGGAAAAGTATATAAAGAAGAAGACCTGCCGCTCTCACGAGCTATTTCCGAAGGTCTCTATACTCAGGACAAGGAAATGATAATCATTGATAAAAACAATGAAAAACACTGGGTCCAGGCCAATGCCGCTCCGGTCTATGATAGTAGGGGCAAAGTCATCGCCGGAATTATTGTGTTCAGTGATATAACCAGCCACAAATTGATGGAAGAAGATCTGAAGAAAACCAGGAACCATATCACCAATATTATCAATTCAATGCCCTCTGCTCTGGTGGGCGTTGATAAGGATATGAAAGTGACCCACTGGAATTATCATGCAGAAAAGCGAACAGATATATCAAAGGAGACAGCCGTTGATTCCCAACTGGATAAACTATTGCCGGCTTTCAATATATTACAACAAAAGATAAAATTGAGTATCGCCACTAAAACAATCCAAACCATACCGCGACAACGGCGAAAAAGAAAGGAAAAAGAAATGATAGAGGACATTTTGATATTTCCGTTAGCAAGTAATGGTGTTGAAGGAGCGGTGATCCGGATTGACGACGTCACAGAAAAAGTCCACATGGAAGAAATGATGATCCAGTCTGAAAAGATGTTGTCCATCGGCGGATTGGCGGCTGGAATGGCCCATGAAATCAATAACCCCCTGGCCGGCATGATGCAAAATGCAGCGGTTTTATTAAACCGGATGACCAGTGATTCTCCAAAAAACAGGGAAATTGCCGAAAAACTTGGAATAGAATTTGAAAAGATTAAACAGTTTATGTTTGAGCGAAATGTTATCAAACAATTGGA
This sequence comes from uncultured bacterium, assembly GCA_964498725.1. Lineage (GTDB taxonomy): Bacteria > Fidelibacterota > UBA2242 > UBA2242 > JAFGTP01 > JAFGTP01. The sequence goes on from CAZCHS010000014.1 coordinate 41,257, forward strand.
ATTAATCAATAAATCCGGCCAGCGCGCCTCGGAACTGGTATCCAATATGCTTAGTTTTGCCCGAAAAAGCGAATCGAAGGTCAAACCCTCGGATTTACGGAAGATTATGGACAAGACCCTTGACCTGGCGAAAAATGATTACAATATGAAAAAGCATTATGACTTCAAAAAAATTGCAATTATCAAAGAATACCAGGAGGATTTACCGCTTATTCTGTGTGAAGAAACCAAAATACAGCAAGTGTTTCTAAATATTTTAAAAAATGGCGCCGAAGCCATGTCAGGTGGTTTGGAAACCGGTACCGATCCTAAATTTTTTATTCGCATCTTCCGGGATAACAATTTAGTCAGGATTGAAGTGGAGAATAATGGCCCCCGCATTACCTCTGAAAACAGGAAAAAAATATTTGAACCGTTCTTTACAACCAAGGGGATTGGCAAAGGTACGGGCCTGGGCCTCTCCGTCTCCTACTTTATCATTACAAAAAATCATAATGGCGCCATGTGGGTAGAATCGGAAAATTCTAATCCCAAATTTATCATTGAATTGCCTTTTGCAGGTTAACCATGAAATTTATAAACTCACTTAAATCCAGAATCATCTTTTCTAGCATCTCAATCGTCATTTTTTCACTTTTGACAACGATGTTGATTGTTAAAAGGAAAGGAGAAACCGAATTGTCCGCGGCTCTGGATAACAATGCCATAAATCTGCTGGAAACCATCAGGCTAAACATTCATACTGAATATGATAACATCCAAAAATTCAACGACTCAATCATTGAACGGAGAAAAAAAGAACTTCATAACAATGTAGATATTCTGCACAGTACTCTGGTACAACTATATCAAAAAGTTAAAAAAGGCGAATTAAATAAACCGGAAGCAAAACAACTGGCCATTAAAATACTGAATAACATTGAATTTGAAAACGGCACCGGATATTTCTGGGTCACTAACCGGGAAAAGCCTTTTCCAAAAATGATATCTCACTCCTTTTTGCCGGAATTGAACGGGGAAATTCTCAATGATTCCACTTATAATTGCGTTGACGGCAGTAATAAAAACCTCTTTGTTGAAATGGTTGATATTACCGATGAAAAACAACAGGGCTTTGTCCGCTATCTCTGGCCTCGTCCCGGCGATCCTGTTAATTCCGGGGAAAAACCAAAGATGTCCTTTGTGAAACTTTTTGAGCCTTGGGACTGGATTATTGGAACCGGTGTTTATATGGATGACATTGAAATAAAAACCCGTCAAAAGATCAGTGAGATGGTTAAGCATCTCAACGAAACAATAACCAAACGTATGGTGTCAGAGAGCGGATACTGCTTTATTTTTGGTGAAGATAACTTCATGTACGTTCATCCTTACCTGTCAAACCATAGTGGTGAAAACCTGATCAATCCAACCACCAGCAACAAAATTCTTAACGATATAAAAAGGGCTTATTATTCCGGTGATAAATACATGGAGTATTTGTGGAACAGAATTGATGACCGGGAAAATTATATCTATCCCAAGCGTGTGTTTATCGCAAAATTTGAGCCCCTGGAATGGTATATCTGTGTTTCGGTGTATGAATATGATTTTGATAGAAAAGTCCACCAACTGACCAGAACCATTATATTCAGCACCTTTCTTTTTATTCTTATTGCCCTGATACTTTCTCTACTGGTCAGCCACAGTATTACCAATCCTTTAAAAACCCTGATTAATCATCTGAAAAAAACCGATTCCAGCGGATTACCGGAAAAAATAACCCTGAATACGACAACCCGGGAAATTGTCACTTTAAAAAATACCATTAACCATATGATTGGATCCATTGAAAAATACCGGAAGGAACTTCGCGAAGAACGTGACTTTTCAATGGGCATTATTAATGGGTCACCGGATATTATCTGCGGCCTGAAAAATGACGGACGAATTACTTTTATTAACCCCGCCGGAGAAAAATTAACAGAATACAAACAAAAGGAATTGTATGGGAAAAAGTTTTGGGAATTGCTGGAAACATCGTCCACAGAAAAGCTAAATACCATTAAAAATAAAATACTGAGCCAGGATCAACAAAACCTGGAAATCAAAGTCAAAACAAAAACCGGTCAACTTTTAACCTTACTTTGGAGTTCAATTCACTTTTTTCATCATGAACGCCATGATATTGATATTTTTGGAAACTGCATCAATATTTCCGACCGTAAAAAAGCGGAAAATAAACTGCGCCATTTTCAAACTTATCTTTCCAATATTATCAATTCCATGCCTTCCTCAATTATCGGAATTGATGCTGCCGGTAAGGTCACACAGATCAATAACAATGCAAAACAGTTCTTCAAATTATCAGATCATCAGATAATTGGCGAAGATATTTTTACATTACTTCCCTATTTTGACCTCTCTCCGAAAATCATATCCTCTATTATTCATAACAAGGCGCCTAAAAAAATTCGCAAAAATAATCTTTCCCTCTTTGGAAATACCTATTTTCTCGAATTAACTATCTACCCGCTGGAAAATCAAACCCATCCCGGCGCTGTCATTCGCATAGATGATATTTCCGAACGGATAAAGCTGGAAGAAATGATGATACAATCGGAAAAAATGATGTCTATCGGCGGATTAGCCGCCGGCATGGCCCACGAGATCAACAACCCCATTGCCGGAATGCTGCAAAATGCCCTGGTAATCGAAAATAAATTTTCTGATAAATTGCCGAAAAACTATGCAATTGCTGAAAAACTGAACCTGGATTTAAAAAAAATACGGCAGTATATGGAAGAGCGTAATATCATCAAACATTTGGAACTAATCCACACATCAGGTGTCAGGGCCGCCGAGATCGTTGCTAATATGTTGAGTTTTGCCCGTAAAAGTGAATCAAAATTCAAATATATGGAAATACCAAAAATCGTCGAAAGTACCCTGGAAATTCTGAAAAATGATTACGACATGAAGAAAAAATACGATTTTATGAAAATCAACATCGTAAAGAATTATGCTGACTATCAGCCTAAAATAAAATGTGAAGAAACAAAAATTCAGCAGGTTTTTATGAATATTTTGAAAAATGGTGCTGAAGCAATGATGAGTGAGCCGGAAACCAGGAACCCGGTTTTTATCATCAATGTTTTCCCTAAAGCGAATTATCTGTATATTGAATTTGAAAATAATGGCCCCAGCATACCGACGAATATCAGAAAAAGGATATTTGAACCCTTTTTTACTACCAAAAGGAGTTGGAGCGGAACCGGACTGGGCTTATCAGTATCCTATTTTATAATCACAAGAAATCATAATGGTGAAATGTGGGTTGAATCAAAAGAGAATAGCAACACCAGGTTTGTTATCCAATTACCCATCGAAAGTAAAAATGAAAAAAATAGTTAAATCACTAATCAACCAATTCAGAATAAAGCAGCCGGACCAACGCTTTTCCATTGAAGAAAGACGCAAATATCTGGTTATTCTGATAACCTGTTATGTCGGGAGTTTTTTCCTGATATTTCACGGGTTACTAGCCTATTTGGGGGGTAATAATCTCGTCAGTATAGTAAATTTGGCTGTCTTTGCCGGCCTCATCTTTTTTGTGATACATTTACAGAGAACCACCAGAATCAAACCAGTCGCCCTGGTGGGAACCAGCATTATGTTTTTTCATTACATATTCCTGTTTATAAATGGTGTTATTGAGGGAACCGCTTTTGTCTGGATATATACTTTTCCTCTGATTGCCATATTTCTGCTGGGATTAAAAACCGGCATCCTTTATTCACTGGCGCTGATCGCAGTCATTACTGTGAGTTATATTTTATCTGATTATATTCCCTATCATTATCCCTACAATTTTAATCTTATCCTGCGTCTGGTTCCGTCATATTTAGTGATCACTCTTTTGACAACTGGCTGGGAGATTGCCAGAAAATATTCAGAAAAAGCGCTTCAAAAGGCCAAAAAAGAAGCCGAGACCGCCAATAATTTTAAAAGTGAATTTCTTTCCAATATGAGCCATGAGATACGCACGCCGCTAAACTCAATCATCGGTTTTTCGGAATTAATGGGCAACCAGGAACTGGATGAATTATCAAAATCTTATCTGGAATCCATAAAGGTATCCGGTAAAAATCTTCTTCAATTAATCAATGATATTCTGGATCTCTCTAAAATCGAAGCCGGTCGAATGAAAGTGACGAGCCATAAAATCTCTATTGAACAGATCTTCAGTGAAGTCCGCCAGATATTCAAAAAACAGACAATGGATAAAAAACTCAAATTTGACGTCACAATTGATCCGGAACTGAAATTTGATATTATTAGCGATGAAACCAGAATTCGTCAGATTTTACTGAACCTGGTGGGTAATGCAATCAAATTCACTGATGAAGGAATGATCCGCTTATCTGCCAAAATAATCTCAAAATTCAAAGATAAAATTGATTTAAAAATCATCGTGGAAGACACGGGAATCGGCATTCCGGAAGATGAACAGCAAAAAATATTCGAGTCCTTTCACCAACAGAAAAAACAGAATATAAAAAAATATGGCGGCACCGGATTAGGATTATCAATTTCCGCAAAACTGGCAAAACTGCTGGGCGGAGATATAAATCTGGAGTCTACTCCCAATCAGGGCAGCAAATTCATAATAACCCTGCGCGGATTAAACATTTCCAGGAAAAAAGACCGGGCAGTGTCGACAAAGGAAACACATTCCTTCAGATATACATTCAAGAACCAAAAAATATTAATAATTGATGATCTGGAAGAGAATTTATTTCTACTCGAATCCATATTAAAAACAGCTGATTTGCAGCCGATTAAAGTACGGGATGCTGACCAGGCTCTGACAACTGCCGACCGGGAAATTCCCGATCTGATCATTACCGATGTAAAATTATCCCATACCAGCGGCATTGAAGTGGCCAAAGCAATCAAGAACATTCATAAACTAAGCACAATTCCCATTGTTGCGGTCACCGCTTCCATTGATCCTGATCTCCATCATTTACTGACTCCACCCACCTTTGTCGACTTTTTGATCAAACCTTTTGAGCCTGTTCAGTTAATACGCACAATAGCAAATCATTTGGAACATGATTATGAATATGCCGACCGTGAAAAACCAGGCGACCAGGACAATTTAACAGCCAATGATGTGCGGTTGATTCGCAATAGCTTTTCATTGCAAATCAACAATATCATTGATCATATGGTTATCAGTGATATTACAGACCTTGCCGATGGCATTATTGCTTTTGGTGAGACCAATAATAACCGAAAAATCATAAATTTCGGGAAAGCACTGAAACAGGACGGCAATAATTTTAAGATAGACAGAGTAAATGAAAAAATCAGACAATTGAGTGATAGTAAAAAATGATGTCAAAATCCAAGAACATATTTATATTTTTGTTAATAGTAGCCAAACTGCTATCAGGCGACGTTCTAAAACCATCAGAAGAAGCCGTTGCCGGTGTAATTGATCTGTCAGGAACAGACATTTCTACCGGCGAAACACACAAACTGGACGGGCAGTGGGAATTTTACTGGAAGCAATTATTAACGCCGGAACAGGTGATTGCTCAGGACTATGAGCACCTATCCTATATTAGTGTTCCCGGAATATGGACAAATAAATACCATCTGGAAGAGCAGCAAAAACCAACCGGGTATGCAACCTACCGGCTGAAGGTCAAGATAACCAATGGTAATTACCATCTTGCCTTCCCCTATATTTTCACTTCAGCCGTTATTTGGATCAATGGCTCCAAAGTTATTGAACTGGGAAAAGTTGCTGACCATAAAAATTTCCAGGAACCCCATTATATGGAATATTATTATCCGGTTGAGGTCAATGACGGAACAATCGATATTGTCATTAATGTCGCTAATTACCATCATTCAAAATCAGGTATACGCACCAGTGTCAAAATCGGCAACAAATCCGATTTGCACAGTCACCTGCTCAAAACATCCGCCAATTCCCTGTTTATTATCATAATTGGCCTGTTGATCGGTTTTTTTCACCTGATCGTCTATTTAACCCAGACGAAGTCCAGAAAAATACCCTATTTATTATTTGGAATCTTTGCTTTCTTGTTTTCAATTCGCCTGATCATAATAGAAAAAGCATTGCTTTATTATCTTTTCCCTGATATTAGCTGGTTTGTTATCACCAAAATGGAATGGATAATTGCCAGCACCACAGCCTGGCTTGGCCTTTTATTTTTTGTGAAAAAATATCCGCGTGATGTCAATGGTGTTCTGTGGAAAATAATACTCAGCATGGGTCTGTTATTAACGCTTACCCTGCTGTTGCTTGATACTTATTACATGTCAAAACTGTTAAATGTGATTTTAATTTACGCCGGCATTATAATTTGCCAGGTATTATGGATATTATTCAAAGCAATGCAGAAAAGACGTGAAGACTCTGTCGTTCTCTTTGTCAGTTTGATCATTATGTTCTTTGCGGTAATGGTGGATTTTTATTTAAACAATAAACTGGATTATAATTTTAATGTGATCACTTATGGATTTCTGATCGTAATGCTCAGTTATTCCTATAATTTAATCGTTCATATGCAAGCCATTTCTACCAAACTGAAGGAATATCAGAATAATCTCGAAGAAATGATCATGGACCGCACCCAACAACTGGAAGAATCAAAACTGCAACTGGAACAGAAAGTCCATGAAATTCAAATCTCAGAATCAAAATTAAAACGTACCAACAAAGAACTGAACCGGCAGATTCATAAAACCGAGGAGGTCCAGAAAGCCCTGAAGTCCAGCGAAAAACGGTTCCGTGAACTGGCTGACATGCTGCCTGAAATAGTCTATGAAACTGACTATGACCTTAATTTTACCTATGTCAATCAAATGATGGTGGAAAAATTTGGTTATTCCCGCAAAGAATTTCTCAGCCGAATCAATTCCCGGGACTTGTTGCAGGAAAAGGACGTTGGTATTTTGCTGAATAATACCTATTCGGACACAATTGACACGACAAAAAATTATCACGAATACACTTTTGTCCGGAAAGACAAATCAACTTTCCCCGGTTTGATCAATGGAATTACCCACAGGGAAGATGATAAAATTGTTGGATTCCGTGGGATTGTGATCGACCTGACACATTTGAAAGAATCGGAAAATCAAATCAAAAAGTTGCGCAATTATCTGGCCAATATTATCAATTCAATGCCGTCAGTAATGATCGGTATCAACAGTGATTACAAAATCACCTTCTGGAATACAAAAGCCGGTGAAAAATATCAAAAATCCGAGGACACCGTACTAAACAAAGACCTGTTCACAATTTGCCCCGACCTGTCAGAGCAAAAATCCCTGATACATCAGAGTATTGCCACCGGAGAAATAAAAATATTCCGGCAACAGTACCGGCATGATGAAAAGGAATATTTTGAAAACCTCACGATTTTTCCATTGCGTGAAAATGATGAAGGCGCGGTGGTTCAATTAGATGATATTACCGAGCAGGTCAGGATGGAAGAGCTCATTATTCAATCGGAAAAAATGCTCTCTGTCGGCGGATTAGCCGCGGGAATGGCCCACGAAATCAACAATCCCCTGGCAGGTATGATCCAGAATGCCTATGTCATGTCCCGGCGACTATCCCCGGAAAATCTGAACCGGTTTATGCAAGACAAAGACCAGGCGCTGCTGCTGCATAATTTTATCAAAGACCGGAAGCTGGATAAATTACTCAACCTCATCATTCAGTCCGGGCATCGTGCCGCTAAGATCGTTGATAATATGCTGAGTTTTGCAAAACAGGGAAAAGTAAAGTATTCAAAATTACAAGTAAACCAGTTAATCGACGAAACACTGGAACTCGCATACAGCGATTATGATATGAAGAAAAATTTTGACTTTAAAAAAATATCCATCCATAAACAATTTAGTAACGTGCCAATCACTATTTATGGTGAAAAAAGCAAACTGCAGCAGGTAATTCTTAACCTGTTAAAAAATGCTGCTGAAGCAACCCATGAAAAATTATTACACTCAGAATATCCGGATTACACGCCATTGATCACCATCAGAACTCAATTGAAGTATAATATGGCAAGATTGGAAGTTGAAGACAATGGTCCCGGCATACCGGAAGATATCAGAAGCCGTATTTTCGAGCCTTTTTTCACTACCAAAGAAATCAGTGGTGGAACCGGCCTGGGCCTTTCTGTATCTTACTTTATTATCACAAAAAATCACCAGGGATCCATGCACATAGAAACAAAACCGGGAAAATATACAAAGTTCATTGTGGAGTTACCGATAAATATAGAAGAAACACATAAAATGGAATAGTTTAATCATGGTATGTAAAAAATTGGCGTTTATTATTTTTATTTCAGCAGCCCTTGCTTTTCCGCAGATTGGCAATTTGAAGTTTAATAAACTGACCATAAAAGACGGACTTTCTTATAATACCATTAATGATATCACACAGGATACCTGTGGTTATATATGGATAGGCACAGAGAACGGGCTCAATCGCTATGATGGTTACAAATTGAAGTCCTTTTTTGCTTCCGACGACAGTTTAGATTTGAGCAATAATAATATTGAAGCCCTGACAGTTGACCGGCAAGGCCGCTTATGGATCGGTACTTTGGGTGGCGGATTTTATCGCTTTGACGCACTCAATAATGGATTTATCAAATATGATAAATATCTTTATATTACAGACTTTGCAGAAGATAATTATGGCAATTTATGGCTGGCAACCGATAGCGACGGACTTATAAAATTCAATCCTGATAACCAGGAATACATCCAGTACAAAGTAGACTATAACAATTATGAAAATACCATCAGTTATGATGATCTGGAAACATTAAAGTTTATCAATGATACGACTTTGCTGATTGGCACACCGGTCGGGCTGGATGTGTTTGATTTAAAAACAGAACGTTTTAAAAATCTATTAAGGTCAGATCAATTGTTTGTCACTGATATTGCGATAGATAAAAATAATGATATTTGGGTGAGTACTGCTGCAAACGGCATTTATATTTACTCTGAAAACTTAAAATTGAAAACCCAAAAACATAAAAATAATTCAGGTCTGGGGGATAATGCCATTTACACTTTATTATCTGACGAGGAAAAAAATATATGGATTGGAACCGAAACAAAAGGACTTTACTTATACGAATATTCAACCGGTGAGTTTAGAAATTATGACCATAGTTTAAGTGATATCTATAGTCTCAATCATAATTCAATTGATTGTCTTTTTGATGATGGTAAAGGGACGCTGTGGGTCGGTACTTATAACGGCGGAGTCAACTACGCACAAAAAAGTCTCAAGAAATTCAGACATTATTATGCATCCAGTCCCCCCTACGGATTGAACAATAA
>CAZCHS010000015.1:0-33702 GCA_964498725.1 uncultured bacterium
CCGGTATGACGGATAATTTTGCGATTTCTATGTACAGGAAGTTAAAAGGCATATCTTTACCAAGAGTTTATTGATAAAGAAAAATATTTCTATTTTAATGGATAATTCCTATATTCCTTATGTTATCGATAACATTTTTGAGGGTATAGGAAGAATGTTATGAAGAAAATATTTTTATTATTAGTTGGGTTAATATGTTTGAATTTTTGTAATAAAGATTATAAGTTTTCAAGTAATCTGGTAAAGAATAATGTTGTCATGAGCGGGGTTCGGTCATCAGCCTACGGAATACGTCCTTTTCCACATCCGGTGATCTGGGAAAATGGCATTAAAATAGTCAATGAACATTACGATGGCAATTCTATACCTTCTGCACTCTGGATTGTTGGTGTGATGGGCCGGGAATCAAAGTACTGCCGGCTGGAGTTTCCGGTAGATACATCTAAGTATGTAAACATAGAATGTTTACAATATGATAAACATGAAAAGTATTTAAGTCATTTTGATAGTACCGGCGTTAAAGTTTTCCTGCAGGTGGAACCGGCAATGGCCAATGTGGATACGCTCATTAAACTCGTGCTGGACCGTTACAGTCATCATCCCTGTGTGGTCGGCTTTGGCGTGGATGCCGAGTGGCATCAATATACAGAAAGGGAAGACTGGGGCGTTCCCATCAAAGACAGCGAGGCCGAACGCTGGGAAATAATTGTAAAAAATTATAATTCTGACTATCAACTTTTCGTGAAACACTGGGACCGGAACTGGATGCCGAAAACCTATCGTGGGGATATTATTTTTGTCAGTGACAGCCAAATGTTCAGGAACCGAAAGCACATGATCACGGAATTTACTGAATACTGGGGGCCTTATTTCCATCCCAATACAGTCTTTTATCAGATTGGCTATCCGGCGGATAAAGACCTCTGGAATTCTCTCAATGATCCTATCAAAGAATGGGGAATTACCCTGGCGAATGGGCATCAACAGGATATTGGTATTTTCTGGGTTGATTTTTCTATGCGAGACGCCATCGATGCGTTTAAAAAGACCGGGCCGTATATTATCGGCACAAAAATATACGGACATAATGGGGAGATGGAGGGCTTATTTGATGAATTAAAAACAGCGCGGATCAATACTCTTGTGGCTTCAGGAAAACTCAATTCCAATGAGGAATTTCGCAGGCTGGCTGAAAAAAATGCGATGAAACGGTTTCTTATTTTTCCCACCTTTTACGCACCTGAATATTTAAATAACCACCCGGATCATTATGCCATTCAAAAAAATGGAGAAATTGCCAAAAAAGAGTGGGTGGAGTTTGTCTGCCCGTCCAGAGATGATTTCCGGCAAATGCGGATTGATCAGCTGCGGCAAATGGTGGAAGAATATAATCCTGATGGCATCAGTATCGATTTTATTCGTCATTTTGCCTTCTGGGAAAAAATCTATCCGGAAAGAACAATGGAATCTTTACCCAATACTTGTTTTTGTGAGCATTGCATGACAGCTTTTCAGAAACACATCAATCGAACCATACCGGCAAAAACACCCTCTCAGTATTATCAATGGATCATGGATAATCAACAGGAAGAATGGGTGCAATGGAAATCTTCATTAATCACAAATATGGTACGGGATTTGGTTGCCGCCGCCAGAGAAATCCAGCCTGGCATTTTGGTGAATATTCATGTGGTTCCCTGGCGTAAAGAAGATTTTGGTAATGCACGGGAAATTGTGTTAGGGCAGGACATCAGCCAACTGGCGAAATATGCGGATTATTTATCTCCCATGACTTACGCTCATATGGTAAAACAGGAACCGGAATGGATCGCTGAAGTTGTCAGAGAAATGGCTGCCGAAACCGATTGCAATATATTACCCAGTTTTCAGGTAGCAAACACTTATCGGGATGATGAAATATCCAATGATACTTTCCGTCAGTATTTAAATAACGCCAGCCGGTATCCCTCAAGCGGTTTTGTCTGTTGGTCCTGGGAGAGATTAACTGATGAAGAAAAGAAAATATTAATAAAGTAGTTGATCATAAGCGGGTTGCGGAATTAATACCGCAACCCGTTTGTTATTATTTACAATGTAATTATTCTATAACCACTTTTCAGATACTTGCTCATCGATGGATGACCGGACATATCGCCTTTTAGCGGCAGGCCGGCTTTTTCAACTGCTTCCGCGACACCCATTTTTTTTGAGCAGGCCAGGCAAACTTCCCTGATCAGTCCCAGTTCTTTGGCTTTTTCATAATGTTTGGATAGAAAGTGTCCGGGTTGGCTCATTTCCGGTACCAGTTTAACAGCTTCACCTTCAATAACAATCGCGCCTTCCATGCCTTTTTCATGGTAATCAATTGCATTTAACAGTACATGTATAAAACACATGGGATTTCCCTGAAATGCAAAAATAACGGTTTTTTGCTGGTTCATAAATACCTCCTTGGAATGATTTTTTATTTCATCTATTCAATAATAAGAATCTTTTTTAATAAGGACAAAATAAAAAGGCTGCCGCAAATGGACAGCCCTAATATAATAGAATAGAGTTATTAAGAATTAAGACTATTCAATAGCGCCCTGGTTTTGCAGCCATTCACTATTCAGGTCTTCCTTAATTTTATGCATCATATTGTTTTCGAATTCTTCTTTGCGTTTATTTTCCAGGAATTTGACGGCAACTGACGGAAACAATTCCAGTAATAATTCTTCTTTTTCTGTTTTTGCCAATTTGACATTTCCGTATTCCGGTAATTTGGGATTCTTCTGTTTTTCATAATTTGAAGTATCATAGGGAACTTCTTCACGCGAGCCGGTGATTTTTACACGGAATTCCGGATCAATGGGTGCCGGTGTTTTGCCGTATTTTCCTTTTACCAAATTTGCAAATTGTTTCGAAATTGTTGTATAGAAAGGCTCGAGGCCTTTTGCCTCATCAACCACGCAATTAACCGCCTGGCCGCCGATAATCTGGCTGGAGGGGGTTACCAGCGGTGGACAACCGGAATCAACCCTGACTTTAGGGACATATTTCAATACTTTGTCCATGTGTTCGCTGAGTTTTAATGTTTCCAGCTGAGCGATCAGGTTGGAGTACATGCCGCCGGGAATTTCGGCATCCCGTACTGCTTCATTGGGTGGTGGAAAATTAAAATAGCGTTCGATTTTGTGAATTGTTTTCAGCAGTTCATCCCACTCTTTTTCGCGGGCATAATCAATGGCCTGGTCAATTAAAACATTGATGCTGGTGGGAATACTGTCCTGGGCAATATTATAATCCATGGGAATTTTTTTACGATTATCGAATTGTGCCAGGTCCGGCAAGATTTCGCCAAGTTCATGATTGATTTTGGCAACAGCTTCCAAATTAACACCGGTATCTATGTCCAGTTTATCAGCGAATAACTGTACGAATTCAAAAGCAGGCGCCGCGGTTCCACCGGCAAAATTAAGCATCACCGTATCAACAATATCAACACCATTTAATATGGATACCAAAATACTGGCCAGCCCATATCCGGGAGTGGAATGGGTGTGCATATTAATAGGAACATTGATTTCTTTTGATAATTTGGCAAAGAGCCGGTCCGCAAAGGCCGGATGCATCAGGCCCGCCATATCCTTAATCGTAATAATATCAGCGCCCATTGTTTCCAGTTCTTTGGCCTTTTCCAGGTAATAATCTACTGAAAAGGTGTTTTGCGGTAGTCTTTTACCGCTGAAAAAGGATTTGATGCGTTCCATAGCAGTGAATTTCGGGTCAACAGTATAACAGATGGCGCAATCAACCGTACCGCCGTATTTTTTTACAAAGTTGATGGTTGATTTAATATTATCAAAATCATTCAGTGCGTCAAAAATGCGCATAATGTGCAGGCCGGAGTTCAGGGCATTTTTACAAAAGCCTTCAATCACACTATCGGGATAAGGATTATAGCCAAAAAGATTACGACCTCTTGAAAGGGCCGTCAGTTTGGTTTTATCACCCAACCGGTCAACGATTGATTCCAGACGATACCAGGGGTCTTCGTTCAGGTATCGCATAACAGAATCGGGAACCGCGCCGCCCCAAACTTCCATAGCGAAAAATTTGGCGTCCTGATAATAAGGGAGCACCCGTTCGACATGGGCTTGTGTCATGCGCGTGGCAAACTGGGATTGTTGCCCGTCACGTAAAGTCAGATCACGAATTTTTATCTGTTTTTTCATCAATTTCTCCTTGAGCATCTGAAGTCTCGGAATAATATCGTTCCATGCAATCGGGACAAATCCCGTGACTAAAATCGATATTTGACCGAATGCTGATATATGATTCGACATTTTCCCAAAAACCTTTATCATCACGCACTTTTTTGCAATGAAAGCAGATGGGAACAAGACTTCTTAACCGCTTATTTTCTTCTACTTGATATTTTAATTTTTTGATTAATTGCTTTTGATTATCCAGTGCTCTTTTTAATTCCAGGTGAATATCGATTCTGGCCAATAACTCTTTGGTTTTGAAAGGCTTTTTTACATAATCAACAGCGCCTGCGTTTAAGCCTTCGACAATAGTGTCACTTTCCGAAACTGAGGTGATAAAGATAATTGGTATTTCTTCCATGACAGGGTCTTGCTGAAGTTCCAGGCAAACTTCCAGCCCGTTTTTTTTTGGCATCCTAATGTCCAGCAAAATAAGGTCCGGCATGATTTCATAAGCCTTTTGCAACCCAACTTCGCCATCTTCCGCCAGTGCGACGGAGAAATAATTATCTTCGAGAATGTGTTTGAGTAGTTGCCGATTGGTCATTTCATCATCGACAACTAAAATGGTAGGTTGATTGTTTTTTAGTACGTATTCAATATCTTTCATATCATCCCAAAATTTATTTAACCTATAAGTTACAATTTTTTTTATAATAGGTAAATGAAAAAAGGGTAAAAGCGATTTCTAAAATCCGGTAAAACGCTTAAATTGTTATCATTCAAAAATTTCATATTTAAATATACATGAAATTTTTGTTTCATGAAAATTAATTTATGAGAATTTTGTACGGAAAGGAGAACCCATGAAAGCTGCATTTTTGATGATTTTAATGGCTGGTCTCTATATCCTGGCCTATCATACTTATGGCAAATTTTTAGGTCGAAAAATTTTCAGGCTTTCCTCACAGAAGGAGTGCCCGAGCAAGAGGCTGCAGGATAATGTGGATTTTGTACCGACTAATAAATTTATTCTTTTTGGACATCATTTTACCTCAATTGCCGGCACAGGGCCGATTGTCGGCCCGGCAATCGGTGTTATTTGGGGATGGTTACCGGCATTGATCTGGGTTTTGGTGGGATCAATTTTTATGGGGGGCGTTCATGATTTTGGAGCCCTGGTGGTTTCGCTGCGAAATTCCGGTCACAGCATTGGGGATGTAGCCTCTAAGTATATTGGGCGAAGAGTTCAATTAATGTTTATGCTGATCATCATACTTTTACTATGGATACTCATTGCTGTATTCGGATTGGTGATTGCGGTGGTGTTTGATATTTTTCCGCAATCTGTTATTCCGGTTTTTTTGCAGATACCTATCGCGCTCTGGTTGGGACGTCAGTTTTACAAAAAGAAATCCTCGCATTTAATATCTACAATTGTGGCATTAATATTACTCTACCTGTTTATTGGGCTTGGAACCTATTTGCCTGTGAAAATGCCAACTATTTTGGGAATCGGCCCGATTGGGGTCTGGACCATTATTTTGTTGATTTACGCATATATTGCTTCTATACTGCCGGTACAGGTTCTGCTTCAGCCCCGGGATTTTATCAATGCTTACCAGTTATTATTGACCATGGTTTTGCTGGCTTTTGGAGTTTTGGTTTCTAATCCGGAAATGGTTGCACCGGTGGTTAACCATGAACCTGTCGGTGCGCCGCCAATGTGGCCAATGCTTTTTGTCGTCATTGCCTGTGGAGCGATTTCCGGCTTTCATTCTCTCGTATCCTCAGGAACCTCATCAAAACAATGTGATAATGAAAAATCAACTACCTTTGTCAGCTACGGTGGTATGCTCACGGAAGGAATGCTGGCGGTGTTTGTGATAATTGCCTGTAGTGCCGGAATCGGACTAGGATTGAACATCAATGGTGAAACTATTTTTGGTGCGGCGGCATTTCAGCACCACTACAGTAGTTGGCAGGCTGTGCAGGGATTGGGAAGTAAGATTCATGCGTTTGTCGTCGGAAGTTCCAATATGATCAGCAAATTGAACATGCCACCTGCTATGATCGTCACCCTGATGGGGGTGTTTATTGCTTCATTTGCTGCCACAACCCTGGATACTGCGGCCCGTCTGCAACGCTATATCATCTCAGAATGCGCTGAAAGTCTTAATAATAATCTGTTTAAAAAGAAACATCCGGCAACAGCTTTAGCTGTGGCCAGTGCGCTGTTCCTGGCATTTTATAATGGTACAGGTAATGGGGCGCTGATTCTCTGGCCGCTTTTTGGAACCTGTAATCAATTACTGGCAGGATTATCGCTTTTGGTAATTACAATATATCTTATTCATAAAAAAGTGAATTACATTTTCACAATGATACCAATGATCTTTATGCTGTCAATGACCGCCTGGGCAATGCAAATTAATTTAACTGATTTTTTTCATCAGCAAAACTGGTTGTTGCTGGGTGTCGGTACCCTCGTCGTATTGCTGGAAACCTGGATGGTTATTGAGAGCCTGATATTGATCCTAAAAAACAAAGATATTTCGAAAGTTGATTGAATTTATTATATTTGGCTCTGTTTTTTTAGTTTGGATTTTTACTGACAAGTTGTCATGTCAATTGACAAGGTGCAATGATAAAAAATGACATGTTATTTGGGATGGCAGAAAAATGGTATTTATCTTGCAACAATAAAACCTTTTGAAAAAACGCCAAATTGATTAAAAATAGGAGATGAGTTCGGTGGCTAAAAAAGACAAAACCAAAAAAAATAAGAACGAACAGAATAAAGATGTGATTGTAGATATTTCTTCAGATAAACCTGAAGAAGTAGAAGCAGAATTGATCAATGATGATAATTTTCCGGATGATGAAAAAGAAATTACAAAAGATAAGTCCGATAAAAAGAAGAATAAAAAAAATGCAACAGTTTCCCGGAAGAAATATGATAAACTGAAAGAGGAACTGGAAGAACACCAGCAGGCTTTTGAGGAAATGAAAGATAGATATTACCGGGCTGCTGCTGAATTTGACAATTTTAAAAAACGAACCAATAAAGAACTAGCCATCATCCACAAATATGCCGGTGAAAAGGTACTCCGGGAAATCATACCAATATTTGACGATATGTCAAGGGCCCTGGAAAATGAACCTGAAGAGGAAAGTCAGGAGAGTACCGGTATGGCTATGATCCATAAAAAATTTAGCAATATATTGAAAAATCTTGGTGTTGAACCGATACAGACAGTTGGTGAAGATTTTGACCCGGATCTGCATCATGCCTTGATGGTGAGAGAAGAAGAGGATATCGAACCTGATAAGGTTCTTGAAGAATTTGAAAAAGGATATATGTATAAAGATAAAGTGTTAAAGCATGCAAAAGTAGTGGTGAGTAAGTAGTTATGGGAAAAAATTATTATTCAATACTGGGCATTGACAAGAATGCATCCAATGATGAAATAAAAAAAGCCTATCGAAAGATGGCTCTGAAATACCATCCCGATAAAAATCCCGGAAATAAAGAAGCTGAAGATAAATTTAAAGAAGTTTCAGAGGCCTATTCTGTACTCTCGGATGAAAAAAAACGGTCAATGTATGATCAGTATGGAGAAGCCGGACTAAAAGGCGGACCGGCTGGTGGAGGCGCTGGCGGTTACGGCGATTTCGGTTTTGACCTCTCTGATGCATTGCGGACTTTTATGAATGGTTTTGGTGGTTTTGGCGGGTTTGATGATATTTTTGGTGGCGCAGCCGGCGGTGCCGGTGGCCATCGCAGCCCAAGACGTGGCGGAAACCTCAAAATAAAAGTCAAATTGACCCTCGAAGAGATTAATAAGGGCGTGGAAAAGAAAATACGGATCAAGCGTTATGATAAATGTGATAAATGTTCCGGAAAAGGACATGAACCCGGCAGTTCATTGAAAACCTGTCCCACTTGCCATGGGAATGGTGAGGTGCGGCAGGTCAGCCGTTCCTTCTTTGGGCAGGTCGTTAATGTACAGCAGTGTTCCACTTGTAATGGCGAAGGTAAAATTCCGGAGAAACCCTGTAGTAAATGTGGCGGAAGTGGTCGTCAGCGGGTGAGCAAACTCGTAAATATTAAAGTCCCCGCCGGTGTTGCAACGGGTAATTATATCACCATGGGCGGCGAAGGGAATATTGGTATGCGCGGTGCCACCTACGGTGATTTAATTGTAATGTTTGAAGAGAAGCCACATAAGTATTTTTCCAGAAATGACAATGATATATATATTGATATGCACTTGAGTCCGGCTGAGGCAGCCCTGGGTACGGAAATGAAAGTCAGTACCTTGAACGGAGCTGTAAAAATGGTAATTCCGCCGGGTACCCAGTCCGGCAAATTGTTGCGTATGAAAAATAAAGGTTTGCCTGATCCTCACGGAGGACGTAAAGGTGATCAAATCGTTCGCGTCAGGGTTGATGTACCGACAAAACTCAAAGGTAAATTACCGAAGATATACAAAGACCTTTTAAAAACAGAAAAAGAAGAAAATATTATCGGTGAAAGATTTACAAAGATTGAGTAACTTTTTTTTGAATAACATTTTTATTTTTTGGGAAAAATGCTAAATTTAACGCGACGTGAGAAAAGTGTCATAGGATTCTTAGTTCTTTTATATATTGCAGGCTGTATCATTTATTTTGGGAGAGATTTATTATCTGAAAATGGCCCGATGACAAATAAAGATTCAATTAAAGTTGAATTTGAAAAACGGGCTGAAAAAATTGATTCCCTTTATTTTGCTGATACCACTGCAAGAAATGAGATTGAAGAAGCAAAGCCTTCCAAATTTCCTGTTAATATCAATACTGCTTCCAAAGAAGAGTTTATGACAATCAAGGGAATTGGACCGGTTACGGCTGACAAAATAATTGAATATCGTACCGAAAATGGAAAGTTTAATTCTGTATCGGAATTAATAAACGTAAAAGGTATTGGGGATAAAACACTAGAAAAAATTAAAGGCGAGGTTACAATTGAGTAAAAAAGTATTTGATAATGAAAAGTATTTAGAAGATGGTCAAGTTCCTGAATATAAGCCGGGGTTGGCGAAATTTTTAAATGCTGTTGCAGTTGTACTGGTTTTTTTACTGATATTAGTTATCTATCTTCCTACCCGTGTTTGGGATGAAGAACAGGAAGTTCAGGAAACCGGTCGGCGAAGAATGAAAATTCTGCATAAGGTCGAAGATTTTTATAACAAAATGAGCAATACTTACAATGAAGATCCTGTGAAAGCCATCAAAATCGTCAGTGCACTGCGCGACAGCACAAGAGCGGACAGTAACTTTTACGGCATACAAAAATTAAGACTGGAAGGCGAAGAATACGAATTTGATGTTATTGAAAATTTTTATTCCGCCTATGATACAACTTTTGCTTTCTCATACCAGGTGCAGGACACAGTAGTCGATACATTGTATGAGGTGACCCGCTGGAATGAATCCTTGCGGGCTTTTGATACCCTCAGTGTTGATGCTTCGGCATTACCCGATATAAATGCTGATACTGTTTTGTCCATGGAAACTGTTCCGAGACCGGCGACTTTAACTTATTATAACCGTTTTTACCTGACGGAAAAATTTGCATACAGACCATTAATCGATAAAAAATATATTGTTGAATTTGGTGAAGATAAACCGCTAACCATTAAAGATCCGATTGATTTTACCTATGAAGAGCCGCGATATGTGTTCTTTACTTTCAGTGATACGTCACATGGGTTTATCAAAAAGGGAGAAACCAGCTGGTAATAAGTAATGCAATGGATTTCTATTTCAGAATACTCCATTATTTACGGATTCTGTGAAACCAATTCAAAAGACGACACTATCAGCAGGATTTACAAAAAAAATCTGGTAAATACTGGTGATAGTGTTTTTTTTGAAAAGGAAGTTAAAAGATTATTAAAGCATGTTGTCAATTCTTTTGATAAGGAATCTCTGGTAGATAAGCGAGTGGCAATATCAATTCCTGTAAACAGGACAAGATTATTCATCAAAAAAGTGGATAATGGATTATCTGAAGATGAAATCAGTTCCATTCTCGACTGGAAAATTAAGCAAATACTGCCGGTGGATGACAATCTGTTTGTACAACATTACCCTTTAAATAATGATGATTCTGTTAGTAACGGCCATTTTCTTTCATTGGTAATGGCACAATCACTGCGGGCAGCAGTTGTGAATACTCTGACAAAAGCGGGATATGAACCCATGATGATGGATATATCCTTGTTCTCAGCCTATGAAGTATTACAAAAATCCTTTCCTACCAATGCTTATAATCGATGGGGAATTTGGGAAATGGCAAAAGAGGAGGATTCACAAAACCTGTTGATCATTGATAATGGCGCTATAGCGTATCTCAGTTTTTCATTTCTCGATAATAATGAAGTTGTTATTCATCAAAATACTGATCCCGAAAAGATAAATGCTGATTTTGTGGAAAACCTTATATTTAAAAATTATAAAAATGCCAATTTTGACAAAATGTTTGTTTATACAAACGCGCCCAATAATGTATTTGTTCAAGACCATATTAAATCTGAAACTCAGATGATTATCAATCCTATCCCGGTTTTATCAAATCAGAAAGTTCAGCTTGAAAAAAAATATTTATCTGATAAATATGTTGTATCCCAGTTCTCGGCAATTGCAGGACTGATTGCAAGGTACAGATAGGAGTTGTTTAGTTGATCAGAATCAACCTAATAAAAAGTGGCGGGTTGCAAACCCCTGAAACAACAATGGACCTTCCGGCATATGAAACGGAATTTGAAGGGAAAACCAGGTCTGAACCCCTTTCTGAAGATACGGCGCAACAGATCAGCGAACTTGAGCAGGAAATTAAAGAAAAAAGTAAACCCAAAAAAAAGTCCCGGAAAAAAGGATCTGTTCTTAAACCTTTTATTACAGTCTTGGTCATTCTTATTATCAGCGCTTCAATTATTTATATATACAACTATACTGATTGGATGGAACGAGCGGTGACAAAAAGTACAAAACTGGTTCAGCAATTTCAAGGAGAGAAGCCGGCACAACCTGTTCCGATAAATAGTGCGGTCAGGCAAAATGTTCCGACAGTCAGCACGCCGGTTGCAGCAAAAATATCGGCCCGCTCTGTTCAACTCAAACTCATTAGTGAGGTTCTGAAGTTAATACCGGATAATTCTAAGATTTACGATTTCAATATAAAAAATAAAAATTTAAGTGTGATTTGTGTTGTCAAAGATATTACATCCGGCGAAAATCTGAAATATTATATTTACAATCATAAACAATCCTTTGATCCGGAATTATTTTACATTGAACAAACCGAGAACAAAAAGGAATACCAGGTTACTTCCCTGTCTAAGTTACTACCTGCAGAGCCACTTGGTCAGGAGCACAAATATAAGGATGACAGGCATCTGGCCGGCAGTATCAACAGCCTCGCATCAAAAACGGGTATCACTATCGAACCATTGACAATTACGAAACGTGATCAGTCGGTTGAACGCAAAGCCTATCTCTATTTTTCAGGAAGAAAAAAGGATATTGTCAACTTTTTCAGGAAACTGGATTTAATGAATGCAAACTTGTCCTATGATGAATTAAAAATTAAACAAAGCGAGCTGGATTTAAACCGGCTGGACGTAGAACTGGGAATCACAATTTTTCCACAACAATAGCACTATGATCAGAATAATCGCAGGAAAATTCAAAGGACATAAAATTAAAAGTGGATTGGATAGACCTGGATTTCGACCAACCAAAGACCGTGTCAAGGAAAGCCTCTTTTCCATTATTGGTAATATTAATGAATATAAAGTTTTAGATCTGTTTGCCGGGTCGGGGAGCCTGGGTTTCGAAGCGCTGTCCAGGGGAGCAAACCAAGTTGTTTTTGTTGAGAAAAATTTTAAACAGAGCCGGATCATTGGGGAAAATGCGGAAAAATTAAAATTAAATGACACTTTTAAAATAATCGTACAGCCTGTGCTGACTTTTTTAAATAAAAATAAGCAGAATTATGATTTAATACTTGCTGATCCGCCCTATGAATCTGATGAGAATGATCAAATTATTGAAATTTTGACGGATAAATTTTCAGGAACAAAAGTTGTATTGGAGATCTCCTCAGATTATCAGATTAATGAGGATTTGCTGCAGAAGATTTCGCCTGACATTAGAATTTATGGAAATACGAAACTAATAATTTTTAAGGTATAAAATGAAAAATGCAATTTATCCGGGAACCTTTGATCCCATTACCAACGGACACATTGATATTTTAGCCAGGGCTGCCAAAATATTTGACCATGTTTACATTGCTGTTGCGAACAATCTCAAAAAAGAGCCCATGTTTAAGACAGAAGAGCGGGTGGAATTAATTCGTGTCTGCACACAAGAATACAAAAACGTAACGGTTGATTCTTTCAATGGTTTGGTTGTTGATTACGCAGACGCAATCAACGCCTCAGTAATTGTTCGTGGCCTGCGCGTTATCTCAGATTTTGAATTTGAATTTCAAATGGCCTTGATGAACCGCAAATTAAACAAAAATGTTGATTCGGTTTACTTTATGCCCAGTGAAAAAAATTCTTATTTGAGTTCCAGTGTCGTGAAGGAAATTGCACGATTTAAGGGTGATATTGATGACTTTGTGCCGCAAAATGTAAAAAATGCAATAGAAAATAAATTAAGGAGATGAGAATGAAACTGATATCCACAATCAGATCAGAAGCAAAGAAGAAAAATAAAAGAATTGTGCTGCCCGAAGCCCACGATGACCGTGTGCTCAAAGGGGCTGCGATTCTTTTGAAAGAAGAAATTACTCAGATCACACTGATCGGTGATCCTGAAAAAATTAAAAAACAGGCCGGCGATATAGATGTGAATATAGAGAATGCTGAAATTATTGATCCGAAAAATTATAATGATTTTGAAGATTTTGCACAAACCTATTACGAAAAAAGAAAACACAAAGGCATGACCATTGAAAAAGCCCGCGAAATTATGGTTGAACCCACTTATTTTGGTGCGATGCTGGTTGAAAAAGGTTTGGCTGACGGATGTTTATCCGGGGCTGATACATCTACCGGAAATGTGATGCGCGCGGCCTTTCATATTTTAGGAACCGCCGAGGGTGTCAAAACCGTTTCCAGTGATTTTATTATGATTACTCCGGATGAATCAAAAATATGGAGCTTCGCTGACTGCGCCGTAATGCCTGATCCCACTGCCGAACAATTAGCCGATATTGCCATTTCAACGGCGGATACCCACAGAAAAATAGTCGGTGAAGAGCCGCGCGTGGCAATGCTTTCATTTTCCACTAAAGGGAGTGCGGACCATCCAAAGGCCCAAAAAGTCATTGACGCCACTAATATTGTGAAAGAAAAAAGGCCGGATTTAAATATTGACGGCGAAATGCAGGCTGACGCCGCCATTGTAGAAAAAGTTGGCGCCAAAAAAGCCCCCGGCAGCAAAGTGGCAGGTAAAGCCAATGTTCTTGTTTTCCCTGACCTGGGGGCGGCAAATATTGGCTACAAACTGGTTCAGCGAATTGCCGGTTGTGAAGCTGTGGGCCCGATCATTCAGGGCTTGGCAAAACCATTAAATGATCTGTCACGAGGATGTAGTGTGGACGATATTGTCAATGTTTCTGCAATTCTTGCAAATATGTCATAAAATAGGAGTATTTAAAAATGCCGATGTATGATTATGTTTGTAAAGCCTGCGGACATGAATTCGAACATATGCAAAGGATGTCCGATGATCCCCTGAAAACCTGTCCGAAGTGTCAACAAGGCGAAGTGGTTCGAAAAATTACCGGCGGTACCGGTGTGATCTTCAAGGGTTCCGGTTTTTATAAAACCGATTATGCTGATAAAAAAAGCGAACCCAAAAAAGAAACTAAACCGGCGGCAAATAATTGCTGCGCCAATGGTGCTTGTAAGCATTGATATTAAAAAATAAGAGATATAAGCGTATTGCCGTTACGGGTAATGCGCTTTTTTTTTGAGCAATAAAAAACTGCAATTAGCACGTGTCTAACTGCAGCTAAATTTTAAAGTAGGGTAAAAATAATTATTTTTTACTTTTATAAAGAATGGATGCCGGTATGACGACTAAATAACCAATGAGCAGAACAACCGGTGCAATTGACAGGCTTTGTGTACTATTGACCTCTCCGGTTCCCATTATAAAATAGCCCAGAATTATCAGGAATAATCCCAGCGCAAATAATAAATAATTGGTTTTCCCTAATGTTAATTTTTCGATGAATGGCTTTTGTTCTTTTGTTTTTTCTTTCATAATCCAAATATAATTAATGTTTCTATCTTCACAAAATGAAAAATGCATTTTCACAGAGTTAACACATCACCATTGAAAATGTTTCCGATTAAAAAGGTCTCTTTTTAAAATTTATATTTAATGCCAAAAGTTGTCCAGCGGCCCGGCATGGGGCGGCCAAGAAAATTGTTATATTTCGTATTAAAGAGATTGTCAATTTTCAAATAAATGTTAAAGTTTCCCAGTGGGATTTGACTTTGGAAATCAGTGATCAGACTGCCGGTGCCCTTATCAAAAACTCTTTCTGAGTATCGAAAAGTCCAGTTAATATGCAGTTGCTTTGGCAATCTTTGTGAAGCATTAAATGACCAGCGTTGAGTTAAAGAATTCAACTGGTTTTTCAGTTGGTATTCATCAAGTTGTTCCCGGTGGTCAAAATAGGAATAATTAAAGCGCAGGGAATGCAGTGTCAAAATGTTCAACTGGTATTCACAGGAAACTTCCAGACCCGAGGTTTTTAGTTTTGGCACATTCATGGCGACAAAGACCATGCTGGTATCGGTTCTGGCAAAATCAATCATATCGGTGGTATTGCGGTGAAACAGGGTTATGGAAGTTTGTAGTTTATTCTTTGTTATCCTGCCACCGAATTCGCCACTAAGCGCTTTTTCCGGTTTCAGATCAGCATTGCCCATATTGGCAACACCTGAATAAAAAAGGTCGGTAAAGGACGGCACACGAAAGGAGCGACCGATAGAACTAAACAAACGAACATTTTTAGTTAATTGATAGCCGGCGTCGATTCCCGGAAAAAACTGAGTGCCCCAATTTTCGTAATAATAGCCGGAGATGCCGGGAGAGAGGGTGAGTTTATCTGTAATTTCTACAATCGTTTCGGCAAACAGGCCAGCTCTGGCGCGATGATGATTCATCTGCATGCCGAAAATATCACT
Organism: uncultured bacterium; assembly: GCA_964498725.1. Taxonomy (GTDB): domain Bacteria; phylum Fidelibacterota; class UBA2242; order UBA2242; family JAFGTP01; genus JAFGTP01. The sequence goes on from CAZCHS010000015.1 coordinate 15,455, forward strand.
GTATCCTATATCCGATCCAAAATTAATACTGAAATGTTTTGATTCATAAAGGCCGGTAATTTCCGTGGCAATCATGCGGGTCGTATGCTTGTTAATATATTTATATTCCGGAATCAGAAAGTGGTCATAATTTCTGCGTCCGGAAATTTTCATGGTCAGATGGCCCCATTGCGTCGGCATGAAAGCATTGAAATTTGCAAGAAACTGTTCTGTGTTTTCACGTTCTGTCGGGCTGGGTGTATAAAATTTGTTAGCCCCGAATTCTTTTTTTTGGTAGCCCAGGGACAGATCATATTGAACCTTTTTGGTGTTTAAACCAGCCTTGTAAAATACATTGCGCACCAGGAAATCGGTATTATCCATATAACCGTCACTGACCTTTTCTGAAAAGGAGAGACGATTGGTAAAATTATTGATCGGCTGAGAATAGGAAAAACCGGTTTTCCGGTAGCCATATTCTCCACCGGCCAGGGAAACACTGGCATTGGCCTTTTCCGCGTTTTTGGTAATAATATTGATGACACCGCCCAGGGCATTGGGGCCGTATATTTTGGAAGCATTACCTTTGAGTATTTCGATTTGTTTAACATCCTCCAAATTGACAGGAATATTCATGCTGTGGTGGGCTGTCTGCGGGTCAGAAATTTTCATGCCGTCAATCAGGACCAGGGTCTGCTCACCGGAACTTCCGCGAATGCTGACATCGCTTTGAACTCCCAGAGGCCCCCGGGTTTTAAATTCCAGATCAGTGATGTTTTGCAGCAGGTCCGTAATGCTGGCGGCATTCTGTTCCTGAATATCTTCCCGGCTGATGACATTGATATTTCGCGAGGAGTTAGAAAATTCTGTCGGAATTCGTGTACCGGTAATGACCACCGGGTCAAAATCGTAGTAGGAATATTTTTGCCCATGGGCTAAACTGCAAAGTAAAAGCATAATTATTATAGATAGAAGAGAATGTCTCTGAAGCATGTTCCTGACCTTTATTTATTATTATTAAAATGTGGGAAGTTGAGACCGGTTAAAAATCATGATTTAAAATAGTCTCAACAATTTGCTGATGCTAACTGTTACAAATTAGCGTTGCAATGGGCAGGAAACTTAATTTATTAATATTATTTTTCCAACGAAATCTTGATTTTTTTCGCGATATCAATTGCGGTATCCTGGTCTGATATTTCAATCCATTGAGCGTCAAGTTGATGCCGTGACCATGTTAACTGGCGTTTGGCGTACCGGCGCGTATTCATTTTTAAATTTTCCGTCATTTCTGCCAGATTTACTTCTCCATCCAGGTATTGAATCACTTCCTGGTAGCCCAGGGTTTTTAACTCATTCATGGCGTCGCGATAGCGGTTATTCAGCAGATCTTTTGTTTCTTCGATCAATCCTTCTGATATCATCTGTTCAACCCGCTGGTTGATACGAGCATAGGTTTTGGCGCGGTCCCGGTGGAGGACAAACAATTGGGTTGGAAAGGCCGGGTCCGGTTGCTGGGCTTTATAATGTTCAGAAGGGGGCTTACCGGTAATTTTGTAAATTTCCAGCGCCCGGGTAATACGCTTGGCATCATTGATATGAATTTTTTTAGCAGTTTCCGGATCAATTTCCATGAGCCGGTTATATAAGGGCACATTGCCTTTCTCTTCGATTTCACTTTGTAATTCTTTACGGACTTTCCGGTGGGATGTACTTTCTTTAAAAATGCCATGGGTAATTGCTTTGATATACATACCGCTGCCACCGACGAAGATTGGTGTTTTGCCCCGATTAACAATTCCTTCCACTGTTTGGATGGCCAGCCTGCGATATTCTCCGGCGCTCACTTGTTTTGTGGGCTCAAAAAGGTCAATCAGGTGATGAGGAATTTCTTTTTGCTCCCGCAAAGTGGGCTTGGCTGTGCCGATGTCCAGAAACTTGTATAATTGCCGGGAATCAATGGAAACAATTTCACCGTCAATCATTTTTGCCAATTCAATGGAAGCCGAGGTCTTGCCCACCGCAGTGGGACCGGTAATAATAGGAATGGTTGGGCAGATTTTCCATGTATCAGAAGTGATCTTTTCCGTCATTATTTTCTCTCAAAGCGTTTGTCAATTTCGTCCAGAGTCATATTCACGATTATCGGACGCCCGTGGGGGCAGAAGTATGGATCGCGGGTGGCAAACAGACGGTCAACCAGGTTTTGCATCTCTTCGTCGCTGAGTTTGTCACCGGCCTTGATGGCTGCTTTGCAGGAATAAGCGGCGGCCACTTTGGACTGAATATCGGTATCCTTTTCACCATATTCCCGGTAATGATCAAGAATGTTTTTGATCACTTTGCCTTCATCTCCCCATTTCATGCCTGCCGGCACTGCTTCGACGGCAATGGTGTTTTTGCCAAACTCTTTGGCTCTGAATCCCAGTTTTTCCAAATAGGGGAGTATTTCCAGCAGCAATGAAAAATCGTCTACCGAAAGTTCCACCACCTGGGGGAAAAGCAGCTGCTGCGCCCGCCAGTTTTCCTTTTCCATACTATGCAGTGCTTCTTCGAAGAGAATACGCTCATGGGCCACATGCTGGTCAATAATTACCATACCGGATTTAACCTGGCTGACGAGATATTTATTATGAATTTGATAGACCTTAACCTGAGGAGTGTAAGAGTTGATATCTTCCTGCTGCTGGAGGGCATTCCGGGAGGTAAATCGTTCGGCCCTTTCGCGCCAGGGTTCTTCAGTGTTTTTACGGGTAAAACAAAAATTCAGGCCCTCCTGGTTGCCATTATTAGTGGGGATTCTCATCCTGTTGGAGGGAATTGACTGAGAAGGTGCCGCCGGTTTCCCGGCAGTATCATTAGCCGGTGTGAAAGCGGGGGCACTATTCTGTTGTTGATGGCCGGTATCTGTTTGTTGCGGGGATGATTCCGGTTTGGGGGAGTAGTAATGTTCCGGTGAAAAACTGGGAAGATCAGGAATTGAGTTTTTAATATTGGCGAGGGCATCAATAGTGGATTCTTTCAGAAACCGGTAAATCATATTCTGATCGGAAAATTTTACTTCCATTTTACGGGGATGGACATTGACATCCACCATTTCCGGCGGCATGGTTAAGTGGATCGTATAAAAAGGATATTCTCCGCGGGACAGTAAGGAAGAAAAACCGGATGCGATGGCGTGGTTCATTAACCGGTCTGTAATAAAGCGGTCATTAACATAGAAAAATTGTTCCCCCCGGGAAGCCCGGACAAGATTGAGATTGCCAATGAATCCCTGGGCAGTAACAGGGCCGCGCTCATAATTGAATGGAATTAGGTTTTGGAGATATTCTTTGGAAAAAAGATTGCCGATTCGGGATTTTAGATTTTCGCTGCGCAGATTCAATACTTCGCGGTCATTGTGAATCAGCACGAATTTTACCCGTGGATAGATCATGGAAAATTTTTTGATCACGGTGACAATATGCCGGAATTCAACATCCCGGCTCTTGAGAAATTTTCTTCGTCCAGGTATGTTGAAAAAGAGATTTTTGATAGAGATTGTCGTGCCTTCTTTAGGTGTGTAAGGCTCGATACTTTTAAAATTGCCACCCTCAATATTCAGGCGGTATCCCATATCAGCCCCTTTTTCTGTACTAATTGCGCGAACACGGGCCACAGAGGCGATGGAGGCCAGGGCTTCTCCACGGAACCCCAGAGATTTAATACAAACCAGGTCTTCAGCGCTGTGTATTTTGCTGGTGGCATAGCGTTCGAAAGCCAGGAGCAAATCGTCCTTGCTCATGCCCTCGCCATTGTCAACAACTTCACAGAGTGTTTTGCCGCCATTCCTGACGATTACAATGATCTCTGAGGCGCCGGCATCAATGGAATTTTCTACCAGTTCCTTCACCATGGATGCAGGGCGTTCCACCACTTCACCGGCGGCTATCTTGTTGGTTAATTGATCGGATAAAACTCTTATTTTGGACATATATTTCTTTTCTGTTTACGAAAGTTACTTGTTTTTCAATTTTGAAATATATAAAAAATTACGCAAAACAATTAGGGATTTTTTAGTAGATATGGAATACGGCTGATTCGGTAAATCAATCAATCAGAATTAATCTGAATTATTCATGAATTTTCAATTATTTAAAGGAAAGCGAATAAAATTAACAAATTACGAAAGATCAATAAAAAGATGAATTGGAAAATTCATAGAATGATATTCAGGTCAATCCCGATAGTTTCCACTGGAACATCCGGCCTCCGGCGGAAGGAAACGTATCGGCGCGAAGCGGGCATTATTCATATTTTTATGAATGATGCAGGTTAAAGGTTTATCACAATTTTTATTCTTTACATTGTGAAAAAGACTTATATTTTTATTATATTAATGACAGTTATTCGAGGATTAAGATGAAAAATATTCAACAAAAGATAGAAAATTTTATCAATTACATCAGAAAAGATATCTGGCTGGAAAGTTTAAAAGCGGTACCACGCACCCAGGCTATTGTGATAAAAAGTTTGCGCGTTCAGGTTTTGGCTATTAAAGGATTTATCGTGGATAAATGTATCCTGCGGGCTTCTGCACTGACATTTTTTACCTTGTTGTCCATTGTCCCCCTGGTGGCGATGTTTTTTGCCATTGCCAAAGGCTTTGACCTGCAGCAAATAGTAGAAAATGAAGTAATGGAGCGCTTTTCGGAAAATGAACAAATTGTTCGCTATATTATCGATTTTTCAAATTCCCTGCTTACCAATACAAAAGGGAGTTTTATTGCCGGGCCGGGATTTATTTTGTTGATTTGGGCAGTGATCCGGCTGCTGAGCAATATAGAAATGGGCTTTAATGATATTTGGAATATTAATCAATCCCGGTCATTTGTCAGAAAATTCAGCGATTATATTTCCATCATGTTGGTAGCGCCGCTTTTAATTATATTATCCAACGGTCTTTCGATTTATATTTTTTCAAGAGTTACCGAAATAGCCGATTCCCTTCGATTGCTGGGATTTATTGGACCGGTTCTGAAATTTTTGTTGCGGTTAAGCCCTTTTGCGGTCATGTGGATGTTGTTGACATTTGTCTATATTGTCATTCCCAACGGGAAAGTCAATTTTGCCGCCGGCTTTTACGCGGCAATTGTGGCCGGCACTTTTTTGAAAATTTTTCAATGGGGGTTTATAACCTTTCAGATTGGCGCGGCTAAGTATAATGCAATTTATGGAAGTTTTGCGGCTCTGCCTTTATTTTTAATATGGCTGCAAATCAGTTGGATTATCGTCCTGTTTGGAGCGGAGGTTTCCTATGCAATACAAAATGCCGCCGATTATACAGTTGATGAGATCGGCAGTGAAATCAGTCAATTCAGTAAAAAAGTTTTGTCCCTGTTGATTGCCCTGAAAGTTGTCCAAAATTTTGAAAAAGACGATCCACCCCTGACAGCCAATCAATTAGCCCAGTATTTGGGAACACCGGTGGGATTGATCAACCAATATGCTTATGAATTAAAAAATGCCGGCATTATTTCTCATGTGCTGCTGGAAGATGAAGAAGTTGCCTTTCAGCCGGCGGTGGATCCGGATAAATTGACAGTGGCCTATGTTGTCAGGGCACTGGAAAATACCGGCTCAGATAAATTTCACATTAAAAAAACAAAAGAATTGGAAAAACTGAAGGAAATCCTGACCAATTTTCAGGAAAATAACAGTACGCAGACTGATAATATTCTTTTGCAGGATTTAAAAATTCATGAATAATTCAGGTTAGGAAGTGGTCACCAAATTCTTTGTATTTCATGGAATTCTAATGAGACCATTTTTATTGGAATATTTGTATAAATTTCTAAGTCATTATTGCCAGGTGTAAAGCCAAACTGCTCTGAATAGGAAAATATTCCATTGTTCGCAAATACCTCAAGTTGTCCCCAGTCCGCTAAAATTCTGACATTAAGTTTGTTTTTATCCTTCGTGATAATTTTTTGAGATAACAGGGTCTGATTGGCAATATCATATTCTATTGTTTTATTGGCTATTCTAAATCCAAATTTGCCGGTTTGTATATTTGTCAGATCAAATTCGGCAAAAAGATCAAATTGTTTTGATTTAATTTTTGATAGAATATTTGAACCGGGATAGAGCATCTGATCGTTCCGGTTGATGGAATTGAGATAAAGTGAATGGATTTCTTCAATTGGATTCCTTGTGATCCTTTTCTGCCCGTTTATTAAAGTCAACCCCAGCGATACTGGAAAAGTGGCATTTCGCTCCCATATTTCCTCACCAACCCCACCATTCCAATTATCCATCCAGGCAATTTGAATGATTCTTTTGTCATTATTGGGTAGGTTTCCATAGGGAAAGGTCTGAGCCGCATAAAAATCCGGGCCGGAATCCATTTTGTGGACGACCTGTCCCTCATCGGCTTCAAAATAACCAGCGCTAAATTCACCGGTTAAATAAGCGCCGCAGGCATCCTGCAAAACCCATTTCATTCTGTTTGTATTTCCATCCAGGGGCAATTGATAAATATCCGGACATTCATAGCCGAACTCTATATTACTCAGTAATTTCCAATGAATGAGGTCATTTGATGAATAAAAACTCGTGCCATTTTCATAGATCGCCATCATCCATTTTGATGTTTCTTCAGACCAAAATACACAGGGGTCACGGGGGTAATCTTTGTCAGTAATATTTGCAACCGGATTATCCCGGTAATTATGCCAGGAACTGCCATTATCATTGCTCCAGGCCAGGCAGGTTCCGACTCCTTCGCCAGTATAAATCGCCACGATTGCCGGTTCGGGACTGCCGGTAATTGTGGTTGCCGTCCTACCTGACACGATTACAGCACTGCCAGAAAAAAACTGATTTCCCGATACATTCCTGATTGCATCGCCAGGTAAAAATGATTTTTGCGGGATAAGGGCAACACCCTCATCCTGCCAGTGCAACAGGTCTCTGCTGGTTGCATAGCCACCGTGACGAATTTCCTTTCCCCATTGGTATATCATATGATACTTACCATTATGATATACCAGCCCGTTGATATCATTCATCCATCCTGACTTGGGACTGAAATGAAATTGGCCGCGATAGTTTTCTGAATAATTTATGGTTGTATTATGGGGATCATAATTCTTATTCATCTAAATAAACATTCCTGTTATAATTCCGGAAAGTCGCGCCAAGATCGACACTTCTGAGAAAATGGAATTGTTTGTTATTTTTCTTTCCAAAAACTTTTAATGTTTCCACCACTTTTTCGAGATTAACAAGCAGTTCTGTTTTGGCTGTTCCCACAAAGACATTCAGGAACAGCGGTCCGTCAAAAGGCGCATTTTCTATCAAATTAATAATCGTCTCACTTTTATCATACAATTTAACGGATCCAATATGGAAGGTTTCGTCGTCCATGTGATATTCATAAGGCCGGATTCCTTTGGGGCAAATTCCGGCATAACCGCTATTCATCACATAAGGCCGGACATTCCAGGATACTGCTTCTGACTCTTCCATTTGTTTCAATGTCATAATTCCTGATTTTGACAGGTAATGGGAGGTAAAATTGCAATATCGCCTAAAGGCCAGAAAATTATCACTGAATGGGTGACCGTCACTCATCATGCCTGCTATTTCCTGGTTTTCCGGCAATGTCTGGTACCAATCAAATAATCTGGGCGCCAGGTCAACTAACCCAGGATTGATAATCCAGGTTAAAGGAATTTTCCCGAAGCCTTTTGATGTCAATATCCTGTTTGGTGCATAGACCATGGAATGAAGAAGATTGTCACCGTCAGCAATGAAGAACGCAATATAGACGCTATTTTGCTGGATTGGAGCAGAAGATGGTATCATTTTTTTACCGGAAGCAGAAGGAAAGGAAGCGTGGATGGTCATATTTTCTACACTGATATACGGCACCATAAAATAGCCCATTTTTGCAAATAAGGCATCAGCCCACCGTTCATCGGTCCAGCCTAAAATTGGTGTACCGGGTTGATAGCGGGTGATCACTTTGGCGTAGTGTTCGATTTCTTCTTTATTGGTAATATCCAGGTAAAAGGTGAACAATTTGTTGGCTGTTACATAGTCTTTGTTGGCAGCCCCCCAACTTTTGTCATCTGTTGACATGTGTGACCAGGTGAAAGCCATCTCGTGGTTTGCTTTGTCAAACCAATTGTTTAGCAGCCAATCCAGGCACTGTTGATTGCTTTGGAAATTATGTTTTCGAAGGTCTTCTAAAACCGGAAGGTTATCATTAATCAGAGTTTCTGCTAATTTTGGAGAAACGGGAACAGTTTCTGTAATACCGGCAATGGTGGTCGCAGCTTCAATGGTGGCCATCTCCAATTTTGGGTCCCAGATGACAATTCCTTTCGCATATCCTTTATATTTTTGAAAAATGGATAGAAATCCGCCATAGGGCTTATTGCTGACATTTGTTTCATAAATGGCTGGAATGTCTTGGTAAAGCAAGTTCAGAAATCTTTCAGTAATCTGTACCTGGGTTTCACCGCCGTAACAATTATCAAAACAATAGGTATTGGTAATATAAATTTTAGAATTGCTCTGTTTATTGACAATGCCCTGGAATGCACAGGCCGACACCTGGCTTTCAATACAATCGGTTTTGAGATTATAAACTGAAAGTTCTTTAGTGGAACAATCAATTTTAGGATATGTAAATGCAGCCATACTCTCTCTTTCTGAATAAGATGATAGTTTTTATCGAAACGTTTTAATATATTGTTTTTGAGTTTTGTTTCAAAAGAAAATAAAATGGAAAAATTATGGAAAATATTAAAAAGTTGATTTCAGAAATATATGGTTCAGAAAGGAGTGATAGAATCATAGAAAGGATAAATACACTGATTCGGAAATATAAATCAGAGTTAAAGGATAATAAACCAATTCCGGAATTATCTGAACAGAGTATAGCATTGATCTGTTATGCGGATAATATATACTCACCGGATGAAAAATCGCTAAAAATTATGGGGCACTTTTTTATTGATAATTTACAGGAAACCATTTCATATATTCATTTTCTGCCATTTTATCCTTTCACTTCCGATGATGGGTTTGCTGTTCAGAATTTTTATAAAGTGAAAGAGGAATATGGTGCCTGGCGGGATATTGAAGAAATAGGTGAGCAATTTAACCTTATTTTCGATGCTGTCGTCAATCATATATCCAGCAAACATCAATGGTTTCTTGAATATCTTACAGGCAATCCAAAATACAAAGATTATTTTATAGAAATGGATGAAAATGCTGATGTTTCATCTGTTATGCGGGCGCGGGATTTGCCGCTTTTGAATCGATATAATAAAAAGGGGAAGGATCTCTATCTATGGACAACCTTCAGTGATGATCAACTGGATTTAAATTATAAAAACCCGACAGTGCTTTTGGAAATGCTGGAAATCCTGCTCTTTTATATTTCCAAAGGTGCAACGATCATTCGACTTGACGCCATTGCTTATATCTGGAAAAGAATGAATTCCTCATGCATTAATTTACCGGAAACCCACCAAATTATTAGATTGACACGTCAGGTAATCGATAAAGTAAAAAATGGTCTGTTATTACTGCCGGAAGCAAATGTACCATCAAAAGAAAATCTGGAATATTTTGGAGATGGCGCTAATGAAGCGCAACTAATCTATCAATTTTCTACTTCACCGCTGGTTCTTTTTACATTTTACACCGGGAATGCTGATCGGATTTTAACCTACCTGGAAAATCTTCCGGTATTATCAAAAAACAATCACTTCTTCAATGTTCTGGCAACCCATGATGGAATTGGATTGTGGCCGGTTCGTGATATATTAAAGAGCGATGAAATTGATCTGATCATAGCGGAGATTAAAAAACGGAATGGAATTATTTCTTTTAAAAGTGAAAAGGATGGCAGCAAAACTCCTTATGAATTGAATATAACCTACTTTGCTGCCTTGCAGGATGCTAAATCCACTGCAGAACATAATATCGATAAGTTTATTGCGGCTCATGCAATCCTTCTATCAATTCAGGGATTTCCGGCACTTTATTTTCACAGTCTTTTCGGTACAAGAAATGACGATGAGGGGTATGATGTTACGGGACAACCCAGGCGATTGAATCGCAAAAAATTTGAATACAGTGAACTCCGGAGACTACTGGAAGATTGTTCTACACAGGAGGCCCGGGTATTCAGCAAAATGAAACATTTATTAAAAATTCGACAAACACAGCCCGCTTTTCATCCAAATTCAACACAAAAAGTATTGAGAGTATCGGGAAGTATTTTTTCAATTATTAGGGGAGAATCTGATAATATATTGGTTCTCATCAATATTTCTGATAGGAACTTGTCAATAAAGTTACCCACTGAATATACGCAGTCTAAGTTCATCAATATAATCGATAATTCTTATAAAAATTATGAATTGAAAATAGGGCCTTTTGAGGTTTTGTGGCTGAAGTCCCTTTAAGTAAAATCCTCTTCGCAAAAGTATACGAAGAGGATTTAGTCAGAAGGAAAGAACAATGAAAGGAATTATATATCAGTTTTATTAAGATGAGTGATTCTGCAACAGAGGTCCAATTCCCCGGATGCAATAATAAAATGATGGCCAGCGTCAATAATTCCGGTCGTAAATACAACATCTTCGACATAGATACGGTCGGATAATTGTTGAGTTAATTTGGGGTTGGCTTCCATAACAGGATTATCATAATCGATGGATTTTATCTTCCACGGTTGCTCTGAATCCAGATAAGCTTTAAAGGTGCGATAGATACCCACCTCGCCATTTTTCTCCACCCCATGAAATAATACCAGCCATCCCTTTTCGGTTTTTATCGGTGGTGCGCCGGAGCCTAATTTCATTGATATTTGTGAATCTCTTTTAGCTCTGATAAAAGGCTTGTCGCAGGGTTTCCAGTGTAACAGATCCGGAGATTGAGCGAGATTTATGGAAGGCCCGGGACTGTAGACAGAATCAATTGCTGTGGAGAAGTACAGATCTCCCAGTGGGCGGGTGAAAGCAAAGTATTTATCATTAATTGTTTCGGGAAACAGTACCATGTCTTTGTTTTGATGGTCAAGAATGATTCCTTCCAGTTTGTAATCCAATCCATTATTTGAAGAGTATAAGGTTGTAGAATGGCGTTCTGAACTCACACTGCAAGTCGTCATCCAATATTTATTTTCAATTTTGGTTATCCTGGCATCTTCTATTCCGTATTCCTGGAAAGTTTCTTCCGGTTTAATGATCTTATCGTAATGGATTTTTATAATGTCCAGTCCGTCCGGAGTCAATTCAACGGGCAATAACCATGAAAATGAAGTTAAACCATAGATTTTTGCATGTTGGTAATTGGTCATTTTATATTTTCTTGGATCACTGGTATCCACTTCGCTTTCAGGATAATTATCAATAATATATTCTCCCTGTTGCGTCAATCTGATAACTCTGAAAAATCCGTCTTTAATGAGTTTTTTTAAGCTTTCTGCAACTCGAACCATTATTACCAAATTTCCGTTTTGCAATTTTTCAAATCCCGGGTTGAATGCACCTAAAACATAGGTTTCTTCATTTATATATTTACTCAGAGGACTAAAAGAGAGATCAATATCACCGGGGGAAAGGATAATTTTGTCTTTAATAAATTTCATTTTTTTTATAAAACCTTTCAAAAAAAGCTTGCTTTGTCAATTCTTATAAAATATATTAAAACGTTTCGATAAAACAAATGATAATTTTGCAAAAAGGTAAAAATGAGTACAATTAAAGATGTGGCAAAAAAAGCAGGGGTCTCAATTTCTACTGTCAGTTTAGTGATCAATAAAAAGGGATACGTGGCGCCTGATACCCGGGATAAAATCCTGAATGCAATTGATGATTTGAATTATAAACCACTGCATTCAGCCCGGAAACTGGCAACACAAAGAACCGGTAATATTGGATATATCGTCTGGGATGCTCACTTCTCTGAGGTGGAAATTTTCTACAGCCAGATATTTTTGGGAATGGAATTCGCTGCCCGGAATAGTGACCACTATATCCTCTTAACCACGGTCAAGGAAGAATTTGACCCTAAAAATGACTTGCCAAGATTTCTGAAATATAAAGATGTTGACGGCGTTGTTTTAGCCGGCCGAGTGCCCCATAGCCTGATTGATTATCTGGAGCAACAGGGAATGCCCTTCGTGCTTGTGGATTACGGAATTCCCGGAAGAATTTTTAATTCAATCGTAATTGATAACTATAATGGTGCTTTTCAGGCAGTTGACCAATTGGTAAAGTCAGGCAAAAAAAATATTGGGTTTGTTGGTGGTTCCTATTACCACCCATCTATCAAGGAAAGATATCGTGGGTATACAGAAGCCCTGGAAGCTAATGGTTTATGTCCGGACGGTTGTCTGGAGAAATTAAGGTTCTTAAAAAATGAAGAGACTTCACCTGAAATCGGACAATTAGGCATGCAAAAATTATTGAGTGAAAATACTAATCTTGATGGCATTTTTTGTTGTAATGACACCACCGCCATTGGCGTTATGAATGAACTGAAAAAGCAAAAGGTTAAAATCCCCAATGAAATATCCATTGTCGGTTTTGACGATATTACTTCCTCTTCGTTTTGTACACCCGCCCTGTCTACTGTCCGGGTTCCAAAACTGGACATCGGCAAAGAAGCATACAAATTATTAACTGAGATCATAGAGAGTCCCAAAGCTACGCCGCAAACCCGAATGATCTCTGTAGAATATATAAAAAGGCAAAGCAGTTAACTGTAAAAGGGAAAAATGTTCACAGATTTACAGGGAAATAAAATTTTTGTATTGGGTATCAATTACTGGCCCTCTTCCTCCGGTTTAAATATGTGGTCGGATTGGAATGAAAAGGAATTAGAAGAGGATGTCGTCGGAATGAAGAAAATTGGTGTCAATGTTTGCCGGTTTTTTTTGTTCATGCCGGATTTTTTGCCTGATATAAGCCGGGTGGATCCTGTAATGCTCAAACGGCTGAAAATTTTTATGAATATCTGTGAAAAATATGAGATGTATTCCATGCCCACTTTTATCATTGGACATATGTCCGGCGAAGACTGGGATGTCAATTGGCGTGAAGGGCGCAATTTTTTAACTGATAAAGAAGTAATAAAAATTACAAAAATGTATGTTAAAGAAATAATAAATAGTATTAAAGTTTACAAATATCTTATGGCCTGGCTGTTATCCAATGAGTTGTCTAATTATGTAGGGCAGCAGAATCCGGATATCATCACCGCCTGGACCAGAGAAATTATTGCGACAGTTAAAAAATATGATCCTGCCAGACCAGTTTGCCTTGGTGATGGCGCCTGGGCACCGGAGATTGTTTCAGATTATAAGCGCTGGAAATTCCAATTACGTAAACTGAACCAATACCAGGATTTCGTAGGCTTACATTATTATCCGCGTGTAATGTATTCTTTACAACATGATTATACAACCGCCTTTCGACTGCGCATGGCGCAACAGTGGGACAAACCGGTCTTTGTGGAAGAATTTGGTACTTCCACGGTTTTATGTTCCGAAGAAAACCAGGCTCACTATTACAGATCCGTCTTTTACAGCGCCCTGATCAATAATTCCTTCGGCGCCATGGGCTGGTGTCTCAATGATTTTGATTTTGAGAACAAACGACCCTATTCCCATCACGCCTTTGAAGAGCGCTTCGGACTTGTGAAAACCGACAAAAGTCTAAAACCGGCGGCTGGTGAACTGACAGATTTTAAAAAAATTGCTGATGAATTGTATTCGGATTATTTTAAAAAAATTGAACATAATGCCGGGTTGTTGATTCCATCTAATTACTACTATGAATATCCTTATCAATTCGAACCTGAATTTAACCAATGGTATGCGTTTTACCTGGAAACCTTTGCCCATCTGAAAAATGGTATTAATGATGTGGAATGTATGATTGAGCCGGCGATTGATCTGAATAACGAGCAGGATATTCAGCCGGTAAACAGGCTTGAAAGTGAACCGCCTTCTTTATTATTTGCTCCCAGGCTGAAAATTTTTATAAAAAGTTATTGGCGGAAAATTATTGATTATATCAAAAAAGGCGGCAATCTCTATTGTAGTTTTGCTAATGACAGTTGGGTGCTCGACTGGCATACAGTTGCCGGTGTGGAAATGGATTGTAAATTCGGTATTCCGGATTTTCGGAATTCAGACCATCTGGAAATCACGGTTCTAAAGGAATGGGGAGAATTTTCCCATGGCGACAAATTCACGATTCCACTTCAGAACGATCATCCAGAGAAAAGTTACTGTCCCATTTTAAATACCACTGCGGAAGTAATCATGATAGACCAGTTTGGCGATCCCTTTCTGATCAAAAATAAAATAGGAGAGGGGAGTGTCTATTTTACTCCCTATCCTGTTGAAATTTTATCCCTTGAGAGCCTTGACCATTCCTGGAAACCGGTTATTTCAAAAATTTACCGGTCAATTTATGAAGAAATATATACGAAAAAGATTTTTCGGATTAACGGGTATGGCTTTGAAACAGGTATTTGGAAGCATGTGCAAAAGGACCTGTATAAAATCATTATACTGAATCATTCCTGGGAAAATAACCGGGGAGAAATAGAATTAAGAGAATATTATAAATGTATGGGAAATGATAAATTAGAAGTGGTTCGTCCTGGTATTTATTCATTTGAGTTGGGGCGAAAAGAAGTATTAGTACTAAATATCAACTACAAATTGTGAAGGTTGATAAAATCGTGTGAAATTTTTGGTAAAACAAAAATTTCAAAAGGAGGAGTAATGAAAAGATTACAAGTGTTATTGTTGGTAATTATTTTTTCAAGCATTTTGTTTTCACAAAACCTGATTGAAAATCCCGGTTTTGAAGAACAAGTGCCGGCATTTTGGCATGGCTTAAATGGCGCCATTGGCAATGAATTAGGATGGGAAAGCAATGACGTCTATGAAGGATTTCATGCTTTCAAAATTTCAAAAAATTCTAGTACGGCTGACATGGTTGGCTGGGTTTCAGATAACAATGCAAAATTATATTGGAATAATGCCGGGGAAGGCACCTACGGACTGAGTGCCATGGTAAAAACTGTTGGGGTAAATACCAGTCCGGCTGATGATGACGCAAAGATTGGTGTTATTTTTGAATTTAAAGATGCTGCCGGTGAAGAATTGGTGACACAACCGGTTTGGGTTGACCAGACCGGCGCCAATACTGATTGGACGGAAATAACCGGCGCCGCCATTCTTAGTGAAGCCCCGGCTTCAGTTGTCATCAAACTGGTGATGGGCAAGAATGCCACCGGTACTGCCTATTTTGATAATATCGGTTGTAATACTACTGACTCCTGGACCATGGGGCCCTTTAATGCCGGCGCGGAAACCATCAAAGGCTGGCTCAACTGGTATGCCTCAGATAATGGCTCCTACGGAACGGTCACTGACAATGCAGCCCATACAGGTGATTATACAGCGGAATTATTCCAACCAGACACCACGTCCTCCACATCGGAAATCGTCTATTATTCAGTACCGGCGCCTGTGGAAGAAGGAGAATGGTACAAAATCGGTGTTTGGGTCAAAACCGAAGGCGTTAATGCCGACGAAAGTTTTGAAGCCACCTATATCACCAAAGATAGACTGGATGAACGTCTTGGCCTCTGCTATTTCTTTCATGGCGATGAAAATCTGATGGAAGGCTGGTCAACCCTGGGCGGCGATAAGTTTGTCTATGTAGACCAGACAGATACCAATGGTGACTGGACCCGATATGAAGTTGCGGAACAGGCCCCGGCAGGCGCAACCGGTATATCTGTTCGCGCCCGGTATACCTCCAATCCCACCGGCACTGCCTATTTCGATGATTTCAGTGTTGAAAAAATTGAAGATGGCGGCGATCAGTTAATCGTCAATGGTAGTTTTGAACATCGTGAACCGGCTTTTTGGAAGGGATACAATGCTCGCCTGAATAATGAAATAGCCTGGGAAAGTAATGAAGTATACCAAGGATTTCATTCCTTTAAAGTCTCCAGGAGCGACGCGGCTTATGCCACCAATATCATTGAAAATCCCGGTTTTGAAGAACAGGTGCCTGCTTTTTGGAATGGACTAAACGGAACAGTCGGTGAAGAATTAGGCTGGGAAAACAGTGAAGTCTATGAAGGATTTTATTCCTTTAAAATAACTAAAAGTGCAACTAGTGAAAACCCGGTTGGCTGGATGTCTGCCAATAATGCAAAATTATACTGGAATAATGCCGGTGAAGGGACTTACGCCCTCAGTGCTGTGGTAAAAACCGAAGGCGTGAATACCAGTCCGGCTGATGATGACGCGAAGATCGGTGTTATCTTTGAATTTAAAAATGCCGCCGGCGAAGAATTGGTAACACAACCGGTTTGGGTTGACCAGTCCAGCGCCAATACTGACTGGACGGAAATAACCGGCGCCGCCATTCTTAGTGAAGCCCCGGCTTCAGTTGTCATCAAACTGGTGATGGGCAAGAATGCCACCGGTACTGCCTATTTTGATAATATCGGTTGTAATACTACTGACTCCTGGACCATGGGGCCCTTTAATGCCGGCGCGGAAACCATCAAAGGCTGGCTCAACTGGTATGCCTCAGACAATGGTTCCTATGGAACAGACACTGATAATGCTGCCCATAGCGGCAATTATGCAGTGGAATTATTCAAACCCGACACCACTTCCTCTACATCGGAGATCGTATATTATTCGGTTCCAGCTCCTGTAGATGAAGGCGAATGGTACAAAATTGGTGTTTGGGTCAAAACCGAAGGCGTTAATGCCGACGAAAGTTTTGAACCTACTTACATCACCAAAGAAAGACTGGATGAACGTCTCGGCCTCTGCTATTTCTTTCATGGCGATGAAAATCTGACGGAAGGCTGGTCAACTCTGGGCGGAGATAAATTTGTCTATGTAGATCAGACAGAAACCGATGGCGACTGGGCCCATTATGTCGTAGCGGAACAAGCACCGGAAGGCGCAACCGGCATATCTGTACGCGCCCGGTTTACTTCCAATCCCACCGGTACTGCCTATTTTGATGATTTTAGTGTTGAAAGGGTTATTGTAGGCGGCGATCAATTAATTGTCAACAATAGTTTTGAACATCAGGAACCGGCTTTTTGGTCAACCATGAATGGAGAACTGAATAAGGAACTTATCTGGGAATCTGATGAAGCTTATATGGGATTTCATTCTTTTAGAATTACTAAACCCAATATGACTGAAGATATGATTGGCTGGAAATCCGGTAATAATGCCAAACTCTATTGGAACAATGCCGGTTCAGGCACTTATGGTCTTAGCGCTATGGTAAAAACTGTTGGTGTCAATACAAACCCGGAAACTGATGATGAAAAGATCGGTGTGATCTATGAATTCAAAAATGCCGCCGGTGAAGAACTGGTAACACAGCCGGTTTGGGTGGACCAGTCCAGCGCCAATACTGACTGGACTGAATTAACCGGCGCAGCTATTCTCAGTGAAGCCCCGGCTTCTGTGGTTATCAAACTGGTGATGGGCAAGAATGCCACGGGTACTGCCTATTTTGACAATATAGATTGTAATACCACTGATTCCTGGACAATGGGGCCCTTTAATGCCGGCGCGGAAACCATTAAAGGCTGGCTCAATTGGTATGCATCAGACAATGGTTCTTACGGAACAATTACTGACAATGCTGCCCATACCGGCGAATATACCGCCGAATTATTCAAACCTGACACCACGTCCTCCACATCGGAAATTGTTTATTATTCCGTACCGGCTCCCGTTGAAGAGGGCGAATGGTACAAAATCGGTGTTTGGGTCAAAACTGAAGGTGTTAATTTCGATGAGAGTTTTGAACCCACTTACATCACCAAAGAACGACTGGATGAACGTCTCGGCCTCTGCTATTTCTTTCATACCGATGAAAATCTGATGGAAGGCTGGTCAACTTTAGGTGGTGATAAGTTTGTCTATGTCGACCAAACCACCGAAGATGGTGACTGGGCTCATTATGTGGTAGCGGAAAAAGCCCCGGCAGGCGCTACCGGCATATCTGTACGCGCCCGGTTTACATCCAATCCCACCGGCACGGCCTATTTTGATGATTTTACCGTTGAAAAAATGGTTGTTGCACAACCTGAATTTGTGGCCACTGGTACAGATGTTGGCTGGATCTCAGACAATAATGCCAAACTCTATTGGAACAATGCCGGTTCAGGCACTTATGGTCTTAGCG
>CAZCHS010000015.1:33802-49455 GCA_964498725.1 uncultured bacterium
CGCCCGGTTTACATCCAATCCCACCGGCACGGCCTATTTTGATGATTTTACCGTTAATAAAATGGTATTATCTGGAACTGCACCTGTCGCCATCGAATATGACGATGCAGAGATTGAACTGCCGGAAGAATATCAACTGGCACAAAACTATCCCAATCCCTTTAATCCAAGCACTACTGTCAGTTTCTCAGTAAAAGAACAGTCCAGCGTTAATATCAGCATTTACAATATGCTGGGACAGAAAATCAGGACACTGGTTGACGCGCCTTATGCGCAGGGATATTACAACAAAGTTTGGAATGCCACCGATGATACCGGAAGTCCGGTTTCTACAGGAATTTATATTTATGTCATGACTGTTGGTGATAAACATTTCACCAGAAAGATGGTATTCCTGAAATAGTAAAATCTAATTCTTCCGGGGTTTGATGCTCCGGAAGAATTTTTTTAAATAAGTAGTGTGAGAATATATTTTATCGATAGATTCTAATCAGTTTATGTGGTTTTGTTTAATTTCTTTTATAGTTTTGCTGCATCATGGTTTTTTCTTTTAATGATAATTTTTACATTACTTTAAAATATTGAGAGAACAATATGAATTTGAGAAACAGAATCATATTCTTGATCATTATGCTGCCAATGCTGATCTTTGGTGCAACTACCGGTAAAATAGCGGGAACAGTTACAGATGAAACGACTGGTGAACCATTGGCGGGCGCCAATGTTATAGTCGAAGGTACATCCCTGGGCGCAGCAGCAGATATGAATGGATACTATAGTATTTTAAACATACCGCCGGGAAAATACACAGTTCGTGTCAGTATGATTGGCTACCAGACAATTGTCCAAAAAGAAGTGACGGTTATGGTAGATCTGACAACCACGCTGAATTTTTCTCTTTCTCCGCAAACCCTACAGGGAGAAGAAGTTGTTGTCATTGCCCATGCGCCCATTGTGCAAAAAGATGTCACATCAACTTCCTTTAAGGTTGGTGCCGACCAGATTGACCAGCTTCAGGTTGTGGATATGAATGAAATTATTGAGTTGCAGGCCGGTGTGATCAATGGCCATTTTCGTGGCGGCCGGTCCGGAGAAGTTATGTACATTGTTGATGGCATTCCAATGAATGATGCCTATTCAGGTTCTGCCCCCTTTCAGGTGGAAAACGAGATCGTGCAGGAAGTGGAAGTCATCAGTGGTACGTTCAATGCGGAATATGGTCAGGCCATGTCAGGAATTGTCAACATTGTGACCAAAGAGGGACAGGACCATTATGCCGGAAAAATTAGCTTTTTCGGAGGTGATTATGTCAGCGACAAAACAGATATTTTCATGCACATCGACGATATAAATCCATTAGCTGTCAATAACTCACAGTTCAATTTCAGCGGGCCGGTGCCCTTTTTCGGTGACAGACTCTCTTTCTCCATTTTAGGACGGTTGAATAATACCGACGGCTGGATGTACGGACAACGATTGTTTATGCCGAAAGATTCCTCGGATTTTAGTGGCGAAGACCCCTATATTGAAGCCACCGGAGATAAAAAATATGTGTCCATGAATGCTTCCCAAAAAATAACCCTGCAGGGGAAATTGACTTTAAAAGTATTTGAAAAGGACAAATTAAATTATTCCGGTTTTTATACTGATCGAAATTTTTCAGAGTTTGACAGGCTTTTTAAATATAATCCCGAAGGAAATTATGACCGTGACAGTTATTCCCTTCAAAATTCACTGCAATATACACGTTCGCTATCAGCAGGGACTTTTTTAACAGTGAATCTTTCCCGCTCAAACACTGAGTACGGACAATATGTTTACAAAGACGAGCATGACCCCCGTTATGTTCCGATTCATTTATTGAATGGAACCGGGTCAAATGGTTTTTCTACCGGTGGTATGCGTATGTGGCATCATCACCGGGATAATATAACTGATATTGCCAAAATGAATTTGACCAGCCAGGTCAATAAAATCAATAAAGTTGGCGCCGGTATCAGTTATAAAAAAAGCAATCTGTCCCTGCATGAATTTCAAATCTATTTTGATGAAAAAGACCAACTGCAAATACCCCCTGATTCCTCCTGGTATAACAATTCCTACAATCATAAACCAGAAGAAATAGCGATATATATACAGGACAAGATTGAAGTTGGCGATATGATCATCAATGCCGGTCTCCGTTATGATTATTTTAATCCTGACGGCGAAGTGCCGGAACAATTTTATAATACCCGTGATGCTGAAAAAAAACCGGCCGAAAAGTCCTCACAACTAAGTCCGCGATTTGGTATCGCCTATCCCATTACGGACAGAGGCGTGATCCATTTTTCCTACGGTCATTTTTTTCAGGTACCCAATTATGAATATCTTTACATCAATCCGGATTTTGAAGTTTCCCTGATCCAGATTCAGGGTGATCAGCCTCCCCGCGGTAGTTTTAATTCCATGGGTAATGCGGAACTGAAACCGGAAAAAACTGTCAGTTATGAGATCGGCATCAAACAGGCCCTCACGGACCGCATGTCAATTGATGTTACAATGTATAATAAAGATATTCGCGATCTCATCGGACAGGAAACCCGAACGGATCTTTTTGGTGGTAAGTACTGGCGCTATATTAACAGAGATTATGCTAATGTTAAGGGGATTACTCTGGCATTTGAACTTTTGGAAACTGCGTATACACCGGGATTTTCCATTGATTACACTTATCAGAGCGCCAAAGGAAATGCTTCCAGCCCCGGTGATGAATGGATAAACCAGCAACAAGACCCACCGGTGCAAACCGAGAAAAAACTGCGGCCTTTAGATTGGGATCAGACCCATTCGTTAAATTTTTATACAACCTATAGCATTAAGGGCTTTCGAATGAGCCTTATTGGAAAATTCGGCAGCGGGACGCCCTACACACGCGCTTCTGCCCGCTACTCAAATCGTATTTTAAATGGTGAAAGAAAACCTTCCACTGTCATATTTGATTTTAACCTGGCCAAAGATTATCATATAAATGCCCTGATAATTTCGCCATTTCTGAAAATTTATAATATTATGGACCGGGAAAATTGCCGGGAAGTATACAGTTCCAGCGGCCGTCCGGATTATGATTTTGATATGAATTTTCAGTCCTATACCGGCATCAAAACCCAGGAAGAATTTTTTGTGAGGCCCGACTTTTATTATGAACCAAGAAAAATAATTTTAGGCTTTTCCGTAGCCTTTGATCAGAAGAGATGATTATTATGTTAGTTTATAAATCCGGAAATAATGGAAAAACTATGAGAAATATTTATTTAAAAGGAATTTTGTTTCTGGTTGTATTATCAATGGCAGCCAGCCTTTTAGCGCAAACACCCATTGGTTTTCGGGGTAAAAAGGATTACCGCAGAATTGGCACAATGGATGGCAATTTGGTATTAACAAAATTTAAAAATTATGGTGAAGTGACAGACTATCCCAATGAACCTTCCTGTAACTGGCCTTCCTACGGAAAGCATTATTGTGACGGAGTGGCGGTTATAGTTTCTGTTGAAGTGGAAAATGGCGATGGTGAGTTGATTCACCCCATGGAAACCCAGTATCGTGAATTTGTTGATAAATCACCTGATGATGTTCCATGGGGATTTGAACCGCGGCCTTTTTGGTTTAATATGGATGCCAAGGAAAATAAAATACCGGCCATGAGCAATGAACCCCTGAGTTGGCCCAAAGAATGGATGGACAAGCCCGACAGTTGGAATGGCTACTGGAACGGCTATTTCGGCAAGGGAATTATGAACGCAGATTTGGAAACCGTCTTTGTTTTTGATGATGACGCAGATAAAGAACCCAATATACATATGAATTTTTACTGTGATGAAAATGATTCCACCCGGGGAGGTATCGGGCTGGTGGTAAAAACCCGCGCTTTTCAGTGGAGCCACGTACTGGCTGAAGATTGTATTTTTTGGTTATACAATATTGAAAACGAATCCACTCATGACTACGAAAAAACCTATTACGCCCAATATCTGGATTGGGGCGTCGGTGGTGTCGAGGATGGTGCCGATGATATTGGTGAGTACGATACAAATCTTGATCTGGCCTATGCTTACGATACTGACGGATACGGAACACCGGGCAACTGGTCACCGGTGGGATATGCGGGATATGCCTTTTTGGAAAGTCCCGGCATTGCTGATGATAATATTGATAATGATAATGACGGTATAACCGATGAAAAACGATATAGCGACGGCCCTGGCGAATACCTGGATGAATATCCCTATGGCTTTTCTGATGAAGACCGTGAAAAATTTTATGCCCACTATCTGCGCTATCCTTCCGCTCACTGGGAAAATGACGAAGATTGTGATTGGGTGGGTTACACTGATTTGAATGCCAATGGCAAATGGGACGACAATGAACCGCTGAACGATGATCTGGGCGAGGATGGCGTCGGCCCCTTTGATGCTCATTATACCGGGCCCGATATTGGTGAAGGCGATGGCAGGCCGACAAACGGGGAGCCCAATTACAATGAGACTGATCCGGATGAATCAGACCAAATAGGATTAACCGGTTTTGAAATTTTTCCGGTGCATAAATATGAATTGACCAATGATGAAGAAAACTGGGGCGTTTTTTCCAAAGCGCCTTTACCTATGGATCAGATCTTACAGCCCAATAATCTTGGAATGTTTTTTTCTTCCGGTAGTTTTCCCCTTTATGCCGGTGAGCGGGAACGGTATTCCATGGCCTTGCTCTTTGGCGAGGATCGTGATGATCTGGTGAAGAATAAACGAACAGTACAGCAAATTTATAATGCCGATTACAGGTTTTCCAAACCGCCGGCAAAACCCAACCTGACGGTTTATCCCGGGGACGGCGAAATCACCTTGGTCTGGGATGATGTGGCAGAAGACTCCTATGATCCCTTTTTGCAGGAATATGATTTTGAAGGCTACATGATCTATAAAAGTACAGAAGCGCAATTCCTGGAAAATAAAGTCATCACTGATGCCTATGGCAATGCCACCTTTCAGAAACCGGTGAAACAATTTGATCTCAAAGACGGCAAAAAAGGCCCGCATCCCATCGATATTTATGGCGTCAAATTCAACCTGGGAGAAGATACCGGTCTGAAACACAGTTGGACCGATACCGATGTCAAAAACGGCCAGAAATACTATTACGCTATTGTTTCCTATGACTACGGACTGGTTAGTTATACATCGAACAGCGTTGAGGGAATTGCGCCGTCAACCTGTTCCGCTATCATCAAAACCAACCCACTGGGCGAAGTTACCTTTATGGATATAAATACCGGCGTCGCAACCCCACGGCCGGCAGCGGCGGGATATATAGCGCCGCATATTGATGGCGAGGTGGACCATATGGGCCCAGCAACCGGCCATATTGAACTGAGCATGGTTGAAAAACATAAAGTGCCTTCGGGTAAAACAACTTTTGAAGTGGAATTTTTTGACAGTGAAAAATATCATACCGATGTGTCGCCTTATTACAATATCCGGAATGTATTGGCAGATACACTAGTCCTTGATTCCGTGGAAGTAAATGAATATGGCGGCGACAGTCCCTTTTTCTATGGCAGTGTGGTCTCGGTGTTCAATGACACGACAATCAGTATGGACCGGGAGAAAACCAAATGGATCGAAGGCGAGTCGGATTATGATCTGAAAGTCCGGCTGAATCCTGATTGGGAAAATGTCGCGGGTTTCAGGCTGAACCTGAACCAGCCGGCGGATTATGAAATAGAATTTCACGATTCTATTGTCCACTACTCCAATGCCCTGTTTGGACTGAAATCATACCCGTCCAACGTTTCCATTTTCAACAAAACCGATTCGGTGACAGTCAATTATTCACTGGTTGACAATGATAAAAACAAGAAATACAGCCATGGCGATGACCTGGTGATTGTTGTACCGGATGATGATTTTGTGTTAAAAAATTATTTTTCCTGGATGCTTCGCTTTGATGTGGATTATGAGATTGATTCCACCAACGGCTATAATGACACGACGTGGATTACAACTGATCCGCCACAGCCTGGTGACAAAATGCTGCTTGCTGTGAAAAAGCCCTTTCGCGGCACCACTTATAAAATGGTTTTTGATACGGTCAATGCCGGCGGCGGTACTGTAATCGATACAAATTATGTGGTGGACCAGCAGGGAGATGTTTTCCGGTTCACACTGCAGGGCGCTGACTCCAGCAATACCCTGGCGAAGCAGGAACTAGATGACATTTGTGTTGTACCCAATCCTTATGTTGTCACGGCTTCCTGGGAACCCAAAAATCCCTATAAATTCGGACGGGGTGAAAGGCGGATACAATTTTTTCACCTGCCCCGGGAATGTACTATCAGAATTTATTCCTTACGTGGATTTTTGGTAGATACAATCGAACATCGTAGCACTGCTGATAACGGCATGGAATCCTGGGACCTGATCTCCAAAGACGGCAATGATATTGCTTACGGAATATATATTTATCATGTCGAAGTGCCCGGAATAGGAGAAAAAATCGGCCGGTTTGTGGTGATCAAATGATAATATTCAATTCATTTTTTCGAAATATAAAATGTTGCAGGAGAATTAGATGAAAAAATGTAAAAAAATAGTGACAGTATTGATATTATGTTCAACAATATTGTTTGCAAATGATAGATTAACCAATGTCGGCACAACAGCAGCGGCATTTCTGGAAGTGGGTGTCGGATCCAGGGCCATTGGCATGGGCGGCGCTTATGTGGCAATCGCTGATGATGCCAATTCATTATACTGGAACCCGGCCGGATTGGGGGCAATGACCAAAGGTGAATTTGTATTTGAGCAGGTTGACTGGCTGGCAGGCATTAGTTTCAATTATTTTGGCGTGGCAGTACCGATGAGTAATTACGGAACCATCGGATTATTCATTAACGCCATGACAATGCCGGCGATGAAAGTACGGACAGTTGACTATCCCGACGGTACCGGTGAGGATTTTGACGCTTCCGCTTTTGCAGCGGGATTGGCCTACGGGAAAAATTTGACTGACCGGTTTACCATTGGATTCAATGTAAAATATATTCAGGAAACTTTTTGGCATGAAAAATCCCAGAGCTTTGCTGTTGACATCGGAACAAAATATGAAACCGGAATTAAAGGCCTCAGCATCGGCGCGGCTATCACGAATTATGGTCCGGATATGAAACTGGACGGAAGTGACTTAATAATATACCATGATACCGATCCACAGATCGATGGGAATAATGAAAAGATCATGGGTAAACTCATGACAGAGAAATGGCCTTTGCCCCTGAATATGCAGTTCGGTATCGGCTATGACATCTATGATACAAAATATCTTCGGGTGACCGCCGCTCTGGACGCTTTCCACCCGATCAATAATACAGAAAGTGTGAATATGGGCTGTGAAGTCGCCGTGATCAATATGCTCTTTCTGAGGGGCGGATACAAAGCCTTGGGTCAGCAGGATACAGAAGAGGGACTGACACTGGGCGGCGGCATCAACTACAGATTATTCGGTCAGTCCAATATCAAGTTGGACTATGCTTATACGGACTTCGGGCGGTTGAAAAATACCAACCGGTTTACGCTGCGGTTGAATTTCTGATAACTTTGATAGATAATTATTAAATGAATGCAGAATAATGAACCAAGGATAAACCGGTTTTCAGAGATTTTTATAATGATCTGTGAAATCAGCGGCTAATTTTTAACTTAAAAGAAAAAAAATAATGAAAATAAAGATCTGTTTTTTAATCAATATTCTGACATTAACCTTATTCAGCCAGCAAATCAATATTCCCAGAATTGAAGAAATGCCTGCTTTTCCGGAGCCCTATGACATGCGTGACTGGAAACAGGTTACGGCCGGATATGATTCCCTGGTGTTTGATTTGACGAAAACCGGCGATTATCTGCCCCTGGTCTGGATCGATGGCAATAGTGTCAATTATCCCAACCATAATCGTTTCGGCCTGCATACGGCAGTGGGAAATACCGGCGCGGAAGCCATCAATATTTTACCGGCCGTCATCAGTGCTTCCTTAATTAGCATTGATAAAAGCGCTCAAAACGGCCATAACTGGGTGTTGATGTGCGAAGAATTTTTTAATAAACGGGAATCAGAAAATATTTATCTGAATAATTTTGTTGGCAATAGTGGCAGTGACTGGTGGTATGACACCATGCCGAATATTTATTTTTATATGCTTTATGATATTTATGGAAATGTTGGTGATTTTGAGTATCAGTTTACAAAAGTTGCTGACCGCTGGCTGTCTGCAGTTCAGGCCATGGATGGAAATGCAACCCCATGGACAGTTCCCTACATGAATTACCGGGCCTGGAAAATGGCCACCATGGAACCCCTGGATTCCGGCGTCAGGCAGCCGGAAGCAGCCGGCGCCATTGCCTGGATTTTATATCATGCCTATAAACAAACCGGCGCTGAAAAATACAGAATTGGCGCGGAATGGTGCCTGGAATTTTTAAATGAGTGGCAGACGAATCCTGCTTATGAATTACAATTACCTTTTGGCGTTTATACAGCTGCGAAAATGAATGCTGAATTGGGAGTGAATTATGATATTGAAAAATTATTGAATTGGTGCTTTACGCCGGAAGGCAATGTCCGGCAGTGGGGCACTTGCCTGGGAAACTGGGGCGGCTATGATTGCGATGGCCTGATCGGTGAAGCAAAATATGATGGGTACGCCTTTTTTATGAATGGCGCTGATCAGTTCGGGGCTTTGGTTCCTATGGTGAGGTATGACGACAGATTTGCCCGTACAATTGGAAAATGGGCCTTGAATGTGGCTAATGCTTCCCGGCTATTCTATACGGATTATCTGCCCGATGATAATCAGGACGGGGAATCCTGGGCCCATCAGTATGACCCAAATTCCTATATTGCCCATGAAGCCTTGCGGGAGTTTGCCCTGAATACCGGCGTCTCGCCTTTTGCTACCGGAGATTTTATTCGCAGCGGCTGGGGACCGACTAATTATGTGCTTTACGGTTCTTCTCATGTGGGAATGTTTGGCGGAATTATCGATACCACAAATATTGAAGGGATTCTGCAACTGGACCTGCTTAAGACTGATTTTTTTCAGGACAATGCTCTGCAATCCTATTTATATTACAATCCTCATGATGAAGAAAAAAAGGTTGATATAGAAGTGGGCTGGACAAGTATGGATTTGTATGATGCGGTTTCCAATGAAATAATTGCCACGGGAGTATCCGGCACAACTAATTTTTCCATTGGCAGCGACGCAGCCAGAATAATTGTACTCCTGCCTGCCGGCACGGAACTAAATTATCAATTCAATAAAACCCTGGCAGGTGATGTTGTGATTGATTATTTTTCCGGGCAAAATGTGGATAACTATCCGCCGCGGATCAAAAGCCTTGCACCTGAAAGATCAACAGTTGAATTCCAACAGCCGGTGAAAATATATTGTACAGCCGAAGACAGGGATGGTGATGAATTGGCTTATACCTGGCAGGTGGAAAATGATACCCTGGAAGAAACGGAAAATCTTTTGAATTGGACCGCTCCCGAATCAGCTGGATTTTATACGATCATTTCAATGGTCAATGATAACCATGGCGCTGCTGTCAGTGATACCATCCAAATTGAAGTAACTGAGTCAATCAATCACGCGCCGGTTATAGAAAGAATAGAGTCGGAATCGTCAAAAATCATTCCCGAAGGATCAACAATCATAACCTGTTTCGCAGCGGATGAAGATGGTGATGAACTTGCATACCATTGGGCGTCCGGGGCCGGAGAAATCGCCGGCAGCGATTCGGTGGTCAGTTGGACAGCGCCGAATAATACCGGTAATTACCAAATATTTTGCAGTGTCAGTGACGGGTGCGGCGCTACTGCTACAGACAGTATCACAATTCTGGTGCGGGAAGAGAATAATGGAGAATTTGATCCCCTGGTATTTCTTCCTTTTGATGGTAATGCCAATGATATCAGTGGCTATGGCCATCACGGCACGGTTAATGGCGCGATATTGACCACAGATTATTCCGGCAATGACAATGCTGCTTACCAGTTCGATGGGGTCAATGATAATATTGTAATTGCCAATACTTCGAACCTGAATTTTCAAAATGCCGTCAGTATCTGTTTTTGGATGAAAATTGGCGAATTATTCAATCGTGAAGCCTTTCCCATCTCGCATGGCAGTTGGGAAAACCGCTGGAAAATTTCCATAATTCCTGAACATAAACTGCGCTGGACAATCAAAACCTCGGACGGCATTATTGATCTGGATACTGCTATAAAATTAGCCGCGAACACCTGGTACCACATTGTGGCGCTTTATGACGGAGATGATGTGGAAATTTACCTTAATAATGAACTGAATTCCCATACCAGTTTTTCCGGTGAAATTTTAACCACTGATATTGACCTCACTATCGGGCAAATGCTGCCGTCAAATAATACCTATAATTTCCAGGGGATCATTGATGATGTGAGAATTTTTGACGCTGCCATCAGTGAAAGTCTGATTGATGAAATATACCGGGGAGCCACCGGCATTGATGACGACAGTGAAAAAATAATTCCTGATAATTATGAACTTAGCCAGAACTTCCCCAATCCCTTTAACCCTGTTACAAAAATTAGTTATCAATTACCTGAAAATGAATTTGTGACGCTTGAAATTTATGATGTTCTCGGTGAAAAAATAGCCGTTTTAGTCGCGGAAAACCAGGCTGCTGGCCATTATGATGTGCAATGGCATTCATCCAACAGCAGTTCCGGCATTTATTTTTACAAATTACAGACGAATAATTTTGTTGAGATAAAAAAATGTCTGAAATTGAAATGATACGAATAAAAAACAGATTAACTCTATTTCAGTTGACAGTTGGAATTTTACTTTGTTTGTCGATAATATTTTGCGGTTCTTCCGATGATGTCCATTCACAGGACATGAAAGTTAATTTTAATGGTGAAGCGGTTATTGAAGTGGGCGGGCCTTATGTTGGTGTCGAATTTCATAAAAGCCAAATGATTCCCCAGCGCATCAGTTTTTTTTATCCCGTGGCCAACAGCATTGATTACAATCAGGATTTTTGGCACCGGGATACCTCATTTGTTATGAAATGGGGTTTGACTATTGGAAATGCCGTGGAAGTTGAAATCGGGAGAAACCCTGCTGAGATTGAACTGGCGCCCTACACAGTTAAGTTTCAGAGGGAGGAACAGGATTTTAAAGCGGCTGTTCGTTATCAATTTTGCCATGAAAAGCCGGCTATGGTATTCTGCATTTCAATTACCAATACGCTTGATCACAGGGAGAATTTTCGGTTTGCAACCAATTTAAAGACATCCTTAAAAACCTCCCATTCCTATAAATCAGTGGAAGCGGCGGTTGCGAATTATGATGAGGAAACAAGTACAAGTTACACCTGGTTTCCTCACGAAGATACTGATTCCGCGATGATATTTATCGCCAACGCCGGCACCATGCCGGTTGTCAATAAAATTGACCTTCGAAATGCCGGTTTCGTGTATGAAAAACAATTGAACACCGGTGAAAAAATGGAAATCATTCAGATTATCGGGTCAGCGAAAAAAAATGAAAGCGCTGAGATGGTGAATTACCTGCTTGGGAACCATGAAAAAGAAATCCAAAGTTATGAAAATTCCATTAAGCACAAGGCGCTGGAATCCAGTTATTTTATAAGCGGTGACAAAGAAACCGACCATTCGGTGGCCTGGGCAAAAGCGGTTATGGCAGCCAATACCCATTTTCTCGATGGTGAATTTGTCCCGATGCCCTGCCCGGCGGAATATAATTTTCAGTTCACTCATGATCAACTGGTGACGGATCTGGCTGCTGTCAATTTCGATCTTCAGCGGGTGCGTTCTGACCTCGATTATATTGTTCGCCATGCTGACGGAAATTTTGTAATACCCCATGCATATTACTGGAAAGACGGAGCGTATCATACCGAATTTGCCACTGCTGACAATTGGAATAATTTCTGGTTTATCATTGTTTCGGCGGCTTATTTGCGGCATAGCAATGATCTCCAATGGCTTCGTGACATTTATCCATATCTGCGTGTTTCCATTGAAAATACCATGAAAAATCTGGAAGCGAACAACCTGATGTGGTCTTCCCGGCCGGACTGGTGGGATATTGGCGACAATTACGGGCCAAAAACCTATATGTCTGTTTTAGCGATAAAAGCGCTGCGGGATTTTGTTTTTATATCCGCGCGTCTGGGGGCTGATAATCAGCAATTGATCGTAAAGAGCCGGCTTGCCGATAAAATTGAACAGGCGCTGGCTGAAAAATTATGGTCTGACGAGCATAATTATTTAATGAATTATTTTAATACCGGCGAAATAGACCCGCATTATTACACCGGTTCATTGCTCAGCGCACATTATTGCAATTTGGATTCAGGAAAAATGAAATTAATGCTTCGAAGGGCAAAAGAAAAAATGGTGGATGAAAATGTGGGGATATACAATGTTTTTCCCATGGACTTTACCGATTATAAAGATATTATCGGTTATAAAGATAATGAAGTGGGTGATGAATATTATTATTTCAATGGCGGAATCTGGCCCCAGGGAAATGCCTGGTATGCCCTGGCTCTGATAGAAGACGGCCAATCCGAAGCGGCGAATAGTTTTATTAAAAAAACGATGTCACTGCACGGCATTATGCAGGGACCCAATGGCCAACCGGCGTATTATGAAGTGCGCAATGGCAATTGTGAAAATTCAGCGGAATACGGCAAGGTTGACAAACCACAATTTCTGTGGGCCGGTGCCTGGTATATCTACAGTCTGTATCATCTGCATGGGATTGCGGAAAACGCATGGAATTTAGAACTATCGCCCTACCTGATACCGAATCAAAAAGAGTCCCGGTTTTCTTATGTTGTAGACGGAAATTCCGTTGATTATCATATCACCGGGGAAAGCAGTGTAAAAACAATATCGTCCATTCGTTTTGATGGGAAACGACAATACTCATTGATGATTCCGCAGGAAAACGCTCCCCAAAAATCTATTGAAATTGAAACCGGTGAGATAAAATATCCCTGTTTAAAAAGCACTAATGCAGTTGTCAACAAAGTGTACATGATTGATAATTCACTGGAAATGGAATTATCGGCTTTTACCGGGCACCAAAACCGGGTGACGATTATCGCGCCATCAAAAGCAAAATCTGTCAAACTGAATGGGAAAAATATTTTATCATGGAAAACTGTAGAAAAAACCGGATATAAGAAAATTGAGATCGATTATCGTCATGAATTTGAAAAAGCGCAATTGAAGGTTAAATTTTAAAAGAAACAGTTAGGTTTGATTTAATGAAAAAAAATGTATTGATAATTTCTTCTTTTTTGATTTTGGTTTTATTTACGACCATGATTTCCTGCCGGAAAGATTCAGAAAAAACCGATATAAAGGAAAAAGAAATTGTTGAACTGAAATACTGGTGCGCCTCCAATTCCCATGAAATCAGTCTTGCCAGGCTATTGGTCAAGGAGTGGAATGCAACCCATTCAAACATAAAAGTTAAGCTTCAGCCTATTCCCGCCAGTCAAAGTTCAGAAGAGGTACTGCTGGCTGCCATTGCCGGTAAAACCACTCCGGATATTTGCTCTAATATGTGGCCGGGGGCTATGGATGATTTTACTTCCTCCGATGGGTTGGTTAATTTCGACCGCTTTCCGGATTTTTTTGAATATATGGGAAAAAGGGTTCCCAAAGACCTGCTGGAATCTTTCCGATCACCCGATGGAAAATATTATCAATTGCCCTGGAAAACCAATCCCACTATGTTGGTGTACAATGTTAATCTTTTTCGTGAAGCAGGAATAGAGGGTGAACTGAAAACCTATTCACAATTTCTCGCGGCGGCTGAAAAACTGACCAGAGATACGGATGGCGATGGCAGTATTGACCACTGGATGGGATATCGTGATATTACATCTATCTGGTGGCAGCGGTTATTTGACTACTATCCCTTATACATTGCTGCTTCAGGCGGAAAAACCCTGTTTGACGGGGCCGAAATTATTTTTAATAACGAGGCGTCCGTACGGGTTTTTGAATTTTTCCGGAGGATCTATGAAAATAATTATTTTCCCACCAGCACGATGCAGGGCGACAGATTTATCACCGGCCATTTGGCCACACAAATCACCGGCCCTTATCACATTGCCCACATTGAACGATTTAAGCCGGAAGGGTTTGAATATGATATCATGCCGTTGCCAGTGCCGGATGATTACAAAGGCCCGGTTTATACCCGCGGGGACCACAAAAATATTTCCATTTTCAGTACAACTAAAAATCCTGAGGCTGCGTGGGAATTTGCAAAGTATCTTATCAGCAGGAAAGCAGATTTAAAATTGCTGGAAATCTGTTCACAAATCCCAATCAGAAAAGATTTATTGTCCGACACGCTTTATCATGATTATTTTGAAAACAATCCTAAAATGGTAAAGTTCGCCGATCAGGCGCCTCTTACCCGTGGCGTAGACGGCGTGTCTGATCTCAAGGAAATATTTGACGGCATTTCACAGGAATATGAGATGTGTGCAATTTATGGTGTAAAGAGCCCGCGGCAGGCAGTTCAGGACGCTGCTGAACGGGCCCGTGTTATAATTGAATGGAACAGGTCCAGGTAATGAATTTTTTTCAACGAATTAAAAACAGTGACAAAGCCGGCTATGTAATGAGTTTGCCCTATATCATTTCCTTTCTGGTTTTTATGGCATTTCCGTTGGTATTTTCGTTTATTTTGGTGTTTCATAAATGGAATATTGTGACCCCGATGGAATGGGTGGGATTACGAAATTTTGTTCGACTGTTTCAGGATGTCCAGTTTTTAAAAGCCATTACCAATACACTAATTTTTATATTAATTCATATACCATTACAAATAATTATAGCCTTGCTGCTGGCGGTTTTTCTGAACCAGAAAATAAAATTCAGAGGCCTGTTTCGCGCCACATATTTTCTGCCGGTGGTTGTTTCCGGTGTTGTCATTACGATCTTGTGGCAACAATTGTACGCTTATGAAACAGGATTGGTGAATAACTTACTGACGAAACTGGGAATGGATAAAATTCCCTGGATAACCTCTCCCAACTGGGCTATGCCGTCCATTGCCATTATGGCCACCTGGAAAAATGTCGGGCTCTATATTATCCTGTTCCTGGTTGGCTTACAGGGTGTTCCGGGGTACATGTATGAAGCTGCTGATATCGACGGCGCCAAAGCATATCAGAAATTTTTTCACATTACACTACCGGCACTTAACAGCACTATTGTCCTGGTCATCATTTTGTCCACCATTGGCGGTTTTTCGCTTTTTATTGAGCCCTTTGTCATGACCGGCGGCGGTCCCATGAACAGCACCTTGTCAGCCATGCTCTATATTTATAATCAGGCATTTTATTTTGGACATATGGGGTATGCGGCCACCCTGGGATTTTTCTTCGCCTTCATCATTTTAATTGTAGTGCTGCTGCAGAAAAAGTTTGTTGAAAGAAAATGAGAGCAAACATAAACCACAGATTAACACGGATAGTGAATATTAAAAAATCCGTGAAAATCCGCGTAATCCGTGCTAAAAA
>CAZCHS010000016.1:0-2995 GCA_964498725.1 uncultured bacterium
GCACTGAAATGTTGAAACCAATGGCCATAGTTGTAATTGGCGGTTTGTTATTTGGTTTGTTGCTCGTATTTATTTTTATTCCGGTAGTATATTTATTATTGTACAATAGAAAGTAAAAATATATAAAGAAATTTTCTCTTTTAAATAAAATAATATTAAAAGTTGGACTGAATGAATGATGATTTATGAACGAGACTATTATTTCGTTTTTAATTCATTCTTGATCTGGGTTGTGGAAATATCCTGGGTTCGATCCAAATAAACCACATCGCAATACTTTTTCAGGTCATCAAATTTTCCCTGCCAGTCACTCCCCATGACAAACACATCTATATCATGTGTTTTAATATCATCGATTTTTTGCTCCCAATTATGCTCCGGAATAACTTCATCCACATATTTAATGGCTTTCACAATGGCTGCCCGGTGTTCATAGGGATAAGTGCATTCTTTACCTTTAATGGCGTTGAATTCGTCAGTAGACACCGCGACTACCAGGTAATCCCCAAGGGCTTTAGCGCGTTGTAAAATGCGCAGATGGCCGTAATGAAACAGGTCAAAAGTGCCATAGGTCAATACTTTTTTCAAAATCGCTTCCCTTATACTGGTTTACAAAAAATTCACATCGAAATATAATACAGGTTAAAATAAATAAGTATAAAAAAGTCAGTGATGTTCAGCAAACCTCCATATTTCACCACCTCAACCTCAACCTCAACCTCAACCTTAACCTTAACCTCAGCCTTACCAGATACCTCAATCCACTAATTTCGATTCGGGATTTTCATTCCCTTCCGGCAGTTCAAACTGCTGCGGACGGTTCTCTATCACTTTTTCCAGCCACTCCTGGGGGTATCCCTGTTCAACAATTCTACCCTCTTCATTTTTCACATACCCGTCATTGTATTTCATCACCAGGTATTTGCCCAGATCGCGCCATTTCCCAACAACATCCTCAGCATGCATTACCGAGTAATCCGTCAGGTATTTGACCATCAGTTCTTTGTCTGATTTTAGTAAAGTCTGCGCGGTTTGTTCTATCGCCGGCTGAAGAGCAAAGAAATCCCCTTCCAACTTCTGCTGTACCGCCTGAATATCTTGCAGCATATATTTATACTTGATATTGGCGAAATTGGAAACAAAATTGAAGGCCCACCAGGCCGAATCCCAGGTAAATTCATGAATATTACCAATAGTATAACTTTCCGGCAACTCATTAACAGAGCAATAGAAAGGCACATAACAATTGGTGTATGTGTCATCCATGCCATACCACAGCACACCACCAACTTCATCCGGCAGATAGGAACGGGATTGCGTGACAATGGAAAAACCGGTTTGCTGGGTGGAAATAGGGCGCTCCCAGACATATTTTTTATCCTTAACTTCCCATTGCATAGGCCGCCAGCGGTTGGGTGTACCGTAAGGACCCGCGTCAATGCCTTTTTGCATATCATAATCGGTCCCTTCGTAATGGTCACGCATCAGGGCAATCACATCCTCAGTGGACAATTTTTCATCGGGTTTTACAAAGAGCGGGTAATCTTCTGCCCCTTCCACACTGCGGTGATAATCCGGGGATAATTTCAGTGACGGCGCGGCGCGTCTGAAAACCGACCATACTCTGGCAGAGGCGTACCGCCGGTTACTGGGTGTCGGCGGGCAATAGACATCATTGAACTTAAATGGACCGTCAGTATCCGGATCATAATATCCCTTTTCAATGGCGAAATCAATCACATTTTCCGAATAGATGCAATTATCCGGATCATCCAGGGGAAATTCTCCGATCACGGCCTTATTGGCATGGCAACTGATATATCCGTCAGGTACCCGGCGGGCCACCCAAATAGCGCTGTCGCCACCTTTGCCGGGCCCGATCATTTCAAGTATCCAGGCTTCTTCCGTATCAGCAATGGAGAAAGATTCACCGGTGGACCGGTATCCATATTCCGCCACCAAACTGGTAATCACATCAATGGCTTCCCTGGCTGTTTTTGCACGGCGCAGGGCAATGTGCATCAGTTCCCAATAATGCATCAATCCGTCAGGGTTCTGCAGTTCTTCACGGCCGCTGAACGTGGTTTCACCAATGGCCAGCTGGTATTCATTGATCA
Source organism: uncultured bacterium (assembly GCA_964498725.1). GTDB lineage: Bacteria > Fidelibacterota > UBA2242 > UBA2242 > JAFGTP01 > JAFGTP01. The sequence continues at coordinate 2,118 of CAZCHS010000016.1, forward strand.
GGCCGACCCTGGCGTAAGTGTGGGCCGGGCGGGGTATTTTACCGCGAATTTTTCCGCCCCAGCTTTTGAGTATCAGGGAATCGCCGGGGGCATAATCAGCCGCCGGTTCCCGGTCCAAATGAGCGTGAAATTCGCCGTCACAAGCATAGGTGATCATCACGGATTCATCCGTCGAAGCGCCTTTGGATACCAGAATGGATGTACATGCATTACTTAGGTTGAATACCAACATTATCAATAATAATGTTCTAATAAAAATTCTCATCTTTCCTCCTGTTAATTGGATCACAATAATTTTCGCAATATATAAAACTTTTGGAAAAGAATCTATAAAATGCTTAATATTCAGCAGAAATGAAACTAAAGGAGATTTAATGAGTACACTAATCGTTTATATGACCAAACATGGCGCCACGGAAAAAAACATTGAAATTTTAAAAAATCATTTAACTGACAGTGATATTGAAACCTGTAATCTAAAAAAATCAAACTGCGATCCTGAAAAATATGATAACATTATCCTCGGCGGTTCCATCCATGCCGGCGGTATCCAGGGAAAAATCAAAAAATTCTGCCAAAATAATGAAGACATTTTACTTTCAAAAAAACTGGGAATATTCATTACCTGTATGGAAGAAGGCGAAGAAGCACAGCAATATTTTTCCAAAAATTTTCCGGACAAATTGCTCAAACACGCCCATGCCAAAGCCCTTTTTGGCGGCGAGTTCAATTTTGAAAAAATGAATTTTGTGGAAAAAGCGATCGTCAAAAAAATCACCGGCTTTGATGAAACCATCACCCATATTGATGAGAAAAAAGTCGCGGACTTTGCAAATAAATTTGAAGCCTAAATAAAAACCTTGCGAATGGTCGCAAGA
>CAZCHS010000016.1:3095-11171 GCA_964498725.1 uncultured bacterium
TCCATTTGAAAGATGTAACGTGTCACATCGGCAATTTGACAGTCACTTCTGTCCATTCACCCGGCACACTATAAATAGCGACCTTACCATTGTGGGCTTCAATTATTTTTTTCACCAGATGCATTCCCAGCCCGTATCCACCGGTTTCCTTATTGCGGGATTTATCGACCCGGTAAAAAGGCTCAAAGATAAAATCCAATTCCTTTTCCGGAATACCTTGACCGTAATTTTTCACTCTCAGTACAAAATAGCCCGGCTCTGTTTCCTGTTGCACCGCCACCGGCTTTGCACTTTTGGACGAATATTTAATGGCATTGCTGAATATATTTTTCAAAACTATTTTGATTCGCTCCGGATCAAGTATCAGCAATTGTTTTTCCGGTAATTGCGACAGATCAAGCCCCGGCTCATCATTTTCAAAATAAAGCGCCACATCTTCAATCAGGTCGATTATGTTAACTGTTTCCAGTTCCAGTTTGCCATATTTACTCTGAATTTTTGCGCTCTCAAGCAATTCTGAAATCATGGTTTCCATCTCCCGAATATCAGCGATGATATCTTCCTTTTCTTCACAATCCGCCAGCATCTCAAGTGACAGATTAGTCCGGGTCAATGGTGTGCGTAATTCATGACTAACATCCAGTAGCAATTGCTCCCTGGATCGAATCATATTTTTTATCGCCTTTTTCATCTCATTAAAGGAATGGATCAATTCTCCCAACTCATCGGTGCGTTTGGTTCGAATCGGTGTATCCAGATTTTCAATTGTTAATTCTTTAACATTTTTATGCAATTGATTGATCGGATTCAGCAGCCATCGCAAAGCAAAATATATAAAAATCGACATGATCAAAAAGTAAATTAAAGTCAGCATTCGATATAAAAAAAGAAAATAGTCCAGTGAACTGTCCTTTTTTTCAAGGATCATTTCATAGGTTTTATTGCCCCGTTGAATTTTGGCAATCAGCCCTTTATCAAAACCGACCATGGAGTTGAGTTTGTACCGGTCTAATTCCTGAAAATTCAGCTGCCGAAATTCTTCAGGGTAAGATTGTTTCCCCTGATCGTCAATTATCCGTAAGGAAGCATTATAATTACGAGCTAATTTTCGTTTTTCCTTTTCCGTCTCAGCAGATTCAATTCGATCGATCAATAAATTGGCATAATTATAAGTATTCCGCTGAATGATTTTGAAGTGATTTTTCCGGAACATTATTTTCTGCGTATTAAATGAGAGAGAATAAAAGATAAAATAACTTAATCCCAGCAGAATGATTATTTTAAGATACAATGATTGGTTAATCTTTTTGATCATAAGTTACTCTTCATTGTTGAGGAACATGTAGCCACTGCCCCAGATGGTTTTTATATACACGGGATTCTTCGGATCATCATTAAGTTGCTTGCGCAGGCGGCTGATCAGCACATCAATGGACCTGTCAAAAGACTCCCAGTCCATTCCTTTTAAACTGTCCAACAGGAAATTACGGTCTAATACCTTGCCGGCATTCTCCATAAAAACTTTGAGCAATTGAAATTCCAGGCTGGTTAATAAAATTTCCTTATCATTTTTACTTACCTTATGGCTATTGGGATTAATTTTCAGTTGATTGATCTCCAAAACTCCCCGGGTATTATTTTTCCTTGCTCCCGCTGTCCGTCTTAATATCGATTGAATTCTGGCCACCAGTTCACGGGGCTCAAAGGGTTTCGGCAGATAATCGTCAGCCCCCAGTTCAAGCCCAACAATGCGGTCGGTGACTTCGCCTCTTGCCGTAAGCATAATAGTCGGAATATCACCAAAATCTTTACGGATTCGGCGCAGGGCTTCAAACCCGTCGATTTGGGGCATCATCACATCCAGGATCACCAGATCAGCAGGATTATTTTTCAGATAATCCAGACCATCCGCGGGATGAACTTTATCGACGACATTGAAATCAAAACGTTCCAGATATTTTTTTAATCTGGCGAGTAATTTTTCATCATCATCAATGACCAGTAATTTCTTGCTCATATTTTCACCCTGTTTATCATAAATCAGACCAGATTCCGGCAATGATTCATAGTTATCTTACATATTCTCCGCTATAATATATTAATCCAGCAGCATTCCGGCCAACTGCAATAAAGCAATTTCATTAAGTTTAACATTATACTCGCCAGCTGCTATATTGGATTTTGCGCGCATTAAATTTAATTGTGCTTCCCGGAATTGGACTGATGTCACCTGTCCCAATTCAAAAAGTTCCCGGGTTCGGTCAAAATTTGCCTGGCTGGCCGCTAAGTTCATTCGTTCCATAGCCAGGGTTTTCTTGCTGTTTTGGTAGGTGGTGTACTGACTGGCCAGTTCTTTTTCCAGATTAAGCCGGGCTTGTTCCAATTGCAATTGCTGGTTCTTCATGCTGATCTTTGCGTTCTGGGTCTGTATTTTACGTTTAAACCCATCAAAAAGACTGAAATTTAAGGATAATCCCACACTCCACGCCTTATCCGGATTTCCCAGCGAAGGATCAAATTCATTATTGGTTTGGTTATGCCCGTATGATCCGGTCACATTCAAACTGGGCATATACCGTGATTTTGCCAGTTTTACATCCATTTCCGCCAGATCGATTCCCATTTCCACAGCGCGATAGTCAGCATTCTTCTTCATGGCGCTGGTGAATAATTCCTCATAGACCGGTAAAGTCAACAGGTTCACATCGCCGGCTACACTGACCTCGGAATTGACTTCACGATTCAGCATGGCATTTAGATTTCTGCGGCTGTTTTCAACTGATAATTTTGCATTTTCCACCGCAATACTGTCACGGTTGTAATCCACTTCCGCTGCCAGCATTTCCACTTTGTTGACGCGTCCAAGTTTTTCCCGTTCCTTCACCCGTTGTAACCGCTCACCGGAAATATTCAGATTTTCACGGGCTAATTGCAATTGTTCATCAGCATTGGCCAGACCGTAAAAGGTTTGCGCCATGGCAGTGATAATGCTCTCCACCTGGTAGCGGGTTTCCAATTCCGTCTGGCCGTACTGCAATTTTAATTTTTTATAGGAATTCAAAACATAAAAACCGCTGAATAAAGTATATGAAGTGGAAACTGAGGCCGAATTGCGATGGGTTTCCACAGCCATACCGGCGGCTTTTTCCGTATCTGTAAAATTACTACTCCCGTTCAGAGAAACGGTTGGCAGTAATACACCGGGATTAACATTGTTCGCCATCATCTGTAAACCGTTTTCAGCCATTTTTATGGATAAATTATTTTCCAGAGCAATATTCACCGCAGTTTCAAAACGAATGGGCTCCGCTGCTGACATTACACTAAAAAGCAGCATCGTTATTATAATTTTTCTCATGATTTTACCTATATTTAACATGTTTCTTCCGATTGGTTTTCCACAAACTTATCTTCTATAACTGCCGGTTCCAACAGCTCCGGTGTAACATCCTGCTTCAAAATATATCGGCGGAATAAATAACGCACCCTGTTATTGGCCACCAGTAATGAAGGCAGCATGACTAATGTCAACACCGTCCCGAACAAAAGTCCGTAGGCCACGGAAACCGCCATGGGAGACAGGAACTGGGCCTGGTGGGAACTTTCAAAAATCAGGGGCGAGAGACCGGCAATTGTCGTCAGAGAAGTCAATAATACCGGACGCAATCTGGACAGGCCGGATTCATAGATGGCATCATAAAAACTCATGCCTTCCTTGAGACGATTGTTAAAGGCACTGACCAGTACCAGTGAATCATTGACAACAATTCCCATCAAAGCAATCGCACCAAACCAAGAGATAATACTCATCATCAGCCCCTGGACCACATGTCCCCACAAAACACCCACAAAACTAAAGGGTATCAGGACAAAAACAATAGCCGCCTGAGTAAAAGAGCGGAAAGTAATGGACACGATCAGAAACATCAATATCAGAATTGCCGGAACAATTGCCATGATTGAATTGATTGTTTTTTCATTTTCGTAATTTTCGCCCTCAAAGGAATACATGATTTCCGGATATTTTTCTAATATTCCGGGCATAATATTCTTTTCAACATCGCTCAAAATATCAGGCACCGAAACATTAGGGTTAGCCACATCAGCTTCCACATTGACAACACGCTGACCGTCAATATGATTGATCGACATGACGCCTCGTTCGATTTCAAAATCAGCAATTTCTTCCAGTGGTATTTCCAGGCCGGATTCTGTTCGAATTCGCATGTTTTCCAGGTCTTGCACCGATGACCGGTCCTTCATGTCATACCGGACCCAGATTTTGATTTCATCAATGCCGCGAATCAGTCGCTGAGCCTGACCTCCGAAAAAGCCACTCCGCACCTGGTTGACAACCTCACTGGTTGACAAGCCAAGAGAATAAGCTTTTTCCTTCAATTCCAGTTTGACCTCCCGTAATCCCGGCGGGTCATTATCCATGACATCTTTTAATTTATCGATCTCGCGCAGTTCTACTTTCAAATCTTCTTTTGCATCCCGTAATTGCTCAAAGTTATTACTTTTCAGTGCAATGGAGACCGGTTTTCCCCAACGTCCGCCGCCGCCATATTCCAGTTTTTGAGCTTCCGGAATGGGGCCGACCTGTTGGCGGAACCGCGAAGATATCTCTTTACTGGTCAATGGTCGTTTCTCACTGCTGATGAGGGTGACGCGTAAGTATCCCTGGTGGGTTCCTCCACCAATAGTTCGTGATACAGCTGTTACCAGGTCGTCTTCTGTGTCGAATTCTTCTTTATATAGCTCATTGACCTCCCATACGCCGGCTTCAATTTTTTCCATAATGGCTTCGGTTTTGTTGACCGGCGTACCGGCGGGTAATTCCATGGCGACACTGACGTTCCGGCCTTCAATGTATGGGAAAAAAGTCAATTTAATGATTCCTCCGCGCAACCCGCCTAAGGTAATTAAAACCAGGGCAACCGGCACAGCAACAGTAATGGCCGGATGCTTGATTGAAAAACGCAGTGTCGGGCCGTAGATCTTTTCTTTCGTAAAATTCAGCACTCTGTCCGAAGTCCGCTCAATAATATTTTTTTTGCGGTCTTTTTTACATAAAGCTTTGGAATGAGCAATATGGCTGGGTAAAATAAAAGCGGCTTCCACCAATGACATCAATAAAGTGGCAATAACAACAAAAGCCAGGTCCTGGGTAAAATCCCCCATTCCTCCCTCCAAAAAGAAAAAGGTGGCAAAGATCACAACCGTGGTCAGAACAGAGGCAATGACCGAAGGGAGTACCTCCAGGGTCCCGTTGATCGCCGCGTCAATGGCTTTTTCTCCGCGCTCATGGTGCTGAAAAATATTTTCCGCCACCACAATGCCGTCATCTACCAGAATACCAAGCACGAGGATCATACCCAGCAATGACATCACATTGATGGTCAGCCCATACATAGGCCCGATCATCAGCATACCGGCAAAGGAAATCGGTATTCCCAGGGCCACCCAAAAGGACATATGGGGATTCAATGACAATGATAAAAATAAAACAACCAGAATTATTCCTACCAAACCATTGCCGGATAAAATATCAATACGCTCCTGAATAATTTCCGAACCGTCACGTATCACATGGGCATGCACATGATCATGATCACCATTAAATTTGTCCAAATAGTCCAATACCGTTTCAGTGACGAAAAAGAGGTCTTCTTCATTGGTGTTATCAATCGAAACACGGACTGCCGGAATGCCATTATAGTAAACACGGTTGGGGTCTTCCGCCCATTTGTCACGTACTTCGGCGACATCTTTAAGATAGACGATAGCGCCTTCGTCACTGGAGCGCACCACATGATTGTTTAATTCCTCTGCATAATATCCTTTCAGATTGGCGCGGATCAATAGTTCCTCTTCCGATCCTTTGATCTTGCCGCCAGTGACCTTGATATTATTACGAGATACCGCATTAACCAGTTCATTAAAGGTCATGTTATAAGAATCCAGGTCATCTTCCCGAACAGCCACTTCGATTTCCTCATCAGGAAAACCGGACAAAGAAATCTTTGAAATACCATCGATAGACAACAAATCACGCTCGATTTTGCGGGCATTCTTTTTTAATTCCAGTAATTCCACATCACCGGTTAACACGAAATCTATTGCAAAATTGAACGGTTCGCGCCGGTAAACCATTATACGCTCGACACCCGCCGGAAAGGTACTGATCTGATCCACCTTATTTTTGACATCAGTCAGCAAAACATTAATATCATAACCGGTTTGAATCCGTACCACAATATTGGCGCTGTTTTCACTGGAAGTGGAGGTAACTCTCTCAACACCGGTCAATCCTTTCAGATTGTCTTCAATTTTGAGTACAATGCCCTCTTCCATTTCTTCAGGCGACGCGCCGGGATAGAAAGCATTGATCATGATTGTCTGGCTGGGACGCAGCGGAAAAAAAGTGGTCAGAATAGACTTATATCCTAAAAAACCAAATAAAAATACCGCCACGATAATAATATTGCCAAGAATCGGATATTTGATAAAGGGTTTTATAATACTTTTCATGAATTAGCCTCGTTTTTGCTGATTGCTGAAATTAATTTCCCGGCCTTCGCTAACTTTTTTATCAGGATTAAGCAAAACACGCTCACCATCCTTCAAACCACGTGCATAAACAAACTCGTCGTCACGATTAATAATAATCAATTTCCTGGATTTGAATTTTCCTTCTTCATTAATCCAAACCGAAGAGGATTCAAAAATGGCTTCAGCGGGAATTTTAGAAACCGCTTCCCCGGTATTTACTTTGGCTACCACATTAAAATATAAACCGTCGATCAGTGTTTCATTTTCCACAAAAATATAGACTTTTACCTTTTGTGTCCGCTGATCAATGGATTGGTTAATGCGACTGATAGTTCCACGAAATTCCTCATTGATATCATTATTGAGTAATTTCACTGGCATACCGGTTTCCAGAAATTGAATTTCATTGACACCGGCAAAGGCAGTCAACTCAAACTGTTGGGTATTTTTGTAGGTTCCGATATTCTGACCTGACCTCACCAAAGTACCGGGCTTGATCATGGATTCGGTGATTATACCGTCAAAGGGTGCGTAAATAAGATATTTTTCCAGACGGGTTTCCAAACTTTTAATGGAATAATACTGGTTATAAATATTCCGGGAAGTAATAAAATATTTTTCTTTTTCATTTTTTACTATTGGTAATGGCTTTAAGGGCTTCTGAATATCAAAAGCGGCGAGGTAAGCCTGCCATCTGTCAGCACTGCCGGGAAAATCCATTTTTAGATCGGGCAACAGGGTGGTGAGATTATTCATGAAAGCGGATTTTTGTGCATAAACATTGTTTTTGTATTCTGTATCGGTAATGCGCAACAACAAGTCCCCTTTCCGGAATTTTGCGCCCTCACGAAATTCAACTTTGCCGGGTTCGGCAACACCGGTTACCTCGGTAAAGAGAGCAATTTCATTATAGCTACGCAGATTACCGGATAATTCAATCGTAAAAGTTTCGGGTTTATTTTCCACAGTATGAAATTTATAATTTGACAAAGCCGGCTTGGAAGGTCTGCGACTAACCGGATCTTTTTGGTTACTCAGTAATGAACTTAACAAAAAGCCGGCACCAAGAATCACAACGGCTACCACCAGACCAATTTTTTTATTCATGAATATCTCCTTTATCTCGATATTAAATTTCTAATTACGGATCAAATATAAGAATTATTTGTTTCTACAATATTTTTCAATTGTAATAAATTGTAATCTTGTTTTAGAATTTAAGCAAGTGGAAGGGTTACATAAAAAAAATAGCATTGTAAGGGTACCAAATACAATTTTCAGTGCATTTGTACCTTTCAGGGTTCCGATAAACATAAAAGGCTAGTGAGTTAAGTAATTTTCTATTAGTAAAAAACTCTGTCACCCTTTCAGGGTTGTAACCATCGGGATTTGGCTGGATTATAATACTTTCATCCCCTTCGGGATTTATCCCTCCTAACCAAGCGCTATATTAATGCCGAAGGCATGACATTTTTATAACAACCAATAGAATGTCACGACAACCCCGAAGGGGTGACAGAT
>CAZCHS010000016.1:11271-18626 GCA_964498725.1 uncultured bacterium
GACATTTTTATAACAACCAATAGAATGTCACGACAACCCCGAAGGGGTGACAGATTATCTGCAAAACTACCATCCAATCTGGAGGGACGAATACTCTGTCACCCTTTCAGGGTCGTAATCATCAGGATTTGCTGGGATTATAATAATTTCATCCCTTCGGGATTTATCCCTCCTAACCAAGCGCTATATTAATGCCGAAGGCATGACATTTTTATAACAACCAATAGAATGTCACGACAACCCCGAAGGGGTGACAGATCATTGTATCCACTTAAACAAATACTCATCTTTATAAGGAATATTAAATTTATCCAACAGAGAGTGGTATTCTTCCTTAAAGGTTCGTTTACGATGATGCTCTTCTTGATTATTAATGTAATTATAAACAGCATCGATATGAGAATGAGAATAAGAAAATGCACCATACCCTTCCTGCCAGGAAAATCTACCGCGAACGTAATTATTATCACTGATAAATTTAGAGGTATTATTTTTAACATCTCTGGCAATATCCGATATTCGCATTGAAGGTTTCAGGCCAATAAATAAATGAACATGATCACCGACACCATTAATAATTATAGGTTTTTGCTCTTTTGTACGAATAATTCCCGCCATATACTTAAATACTTCTTCACGCCATTGTTTTCTTAATAAATTCTCACGGAATTTGACCGCAAAGACTAGTTGGATATAAACTTGTGAAAATGTTCCTGCCATATATTTACCTCTGGGTTAAATAATATTCTTCAAATTTAATAATTATTGAAATAAAGGTAAAGTTCTGTCACCCTTTCAGGGTCGTAATCATCAGGATTTGCTGGGATTATAATAATTTCATCCCTTCGGGATTTATCCCTCCTAACCAAGCGCTATATTAATGCCGAAGGCATGACATTTTTATAACAACCAATAGAATGTCACGACAACCCCGAAGGGGTGACAGATTATCTGCAAAACTACCATCCAATCTGGAGGGACGAATACTCTGTCACCCTTTCAGGGTCGTAATCATCAGGATTTGCTGGGATTATAATAATTTCATCCCTTCGGGATTTATCCCTCCTAACCAAATGCTATATGAATGCCGAAGGCATGACATGTTTATAACAACCAGAAGAATGTCACGACAACTCCGAAGGGGTGACAGAATACCCAAAGGAAATATCATTAACAAATAGTTGTAATTCCTTTGATTATTAGCGAAAATAATATATCTTTGCAGCCGAAAATAATTATTAATTAAAGGACTACATGAAGTTTAAAGATTACGATATATCCGACGAAATAAAAAACAATCTTAACCAGCTTGGCTTCAAGCGCCCCACTGATATACAGTACAAAGCCATTCCAAATATCATGGATGAGGAAGATGTAATGGCCATCGCCCAAACGGGCACCGGAAAAACCGCCGCCTTTGCTATTCCCGTAATTGACAAAATACATCGTTACAAATCCAGCAAACGCTCACAAGGTATCCAGTGTATCGTCATGGTGCCCACCCGGGAACTGGCACAGCAGATCGGTTCGGTCTTTAATAAAATCTGTAAACATACCCGCGTCAAGGCTCTGGCCATCTATGGCGGCGTTGATCAGGACAATCAGATTGACCGGTTGACCAAAGGCATCGACATTTTAATCGCAACACCGGGCAGAATGTTTGATTTGATCAGTCAGGGCCATATTGATGTCACCAATGTTCGCACCCTGATCCTGGATGAAGCTGACCGCATGCTGGACATGGGTTTTATTGGCGATATCAAATCCATTAAGGACAGACTCAAACGACGGCATCAAACCCTCTTCTTTTCCGCCACAATCAATGATGAGATCAAAAAACTGGCTTACTCCCAGGTGAAAAGTTCTGCCATTCGAATCCAGATATCCCCCAAAGATCCGGTCTCAAAAAATGTTTACCATTTTGTTATGTTCGTAAAAATGGATGACAAGCGCTTTTTTCTGGAGCGGTTCATTCATGAACATCCCGACAGCAAAATCCTGGTATTTGTGCGCACAAAAGTTCGCGCGGAACGTGTCTCAAAAGCAATGGACCGGGTGGATATTCCAACGCTGACACTGCATGGCGATAAGGATCAAACCGATCGTCTTGAAGCAATGCAGGCGTTCAAACAAGGTAGCGCCAATATTCTGATTGCCACTGATGTAACTGCCCGGGGCATCGATATTCCCAATGTGAATTTTGTAATCAATTATGACTTACCAGACATCGCCGAGAATTATGTTCACCGTGTCGGTCGAACCGGTAGAGGTATCAATAAAGGCATTGCCATTTCTTTCTGCAGCGACCGTGAAAAAGAAATGCTGGAAGAAATCCAGGGATTTCTCAATAAAAATATTGAAGTAATCAATCTGACCAAAAAGGATTATCATATTACCCTCAATCCTCAGGATGCGGAATTGCCGGTAGATGTATTACTGGATGAACGGTCTGTTTTTAAGAAGAAAAAGAAGGTTAAGGCTAAGGCTAAGGTTAAGGTTAAGGTTAAGGTTAAGGTTAAGGTTAAGGGAAAAAAGCAGAAGCGAAAGAAGAAAAAATAATTTAGTTTTTTATCGGTCAACATTTCATATAGGGATTGAAATTGATAATTTTTCAATTTTAGCGGCTGTTTCCAGTTTCTTTAAAGTTTCATTATCGATATATATTGACAATTGTGGCATTTCATGACTCCTGCAATTATGTTATATAATATACTTGGTTTTAAAATTTTCATCAATATTAATTGAGTCTTATAAATTAAAAACCTCCGAGGTTTTGAAAACCTCGGAGGTTTATAGTATCACAATATATATAAATTTATACTACTTTTTTACCACGATCCACATAGTGTGTATGCAGCAGTTTGTGAGATTTATGTCCGCATGGGCCTTCTGTAAAAAACTCTTTGTAGAGTTTCAGTACAGCCGGGTTTTCATAGGATTTTCTCACTTCACTGGATTCATCTTCCGCATAGATCGCTTTTGCGCGGGCTTTGCGGATTTCTTCACTGGTTGGAATCGGCATTCCACCACCGCCGAGACATCCGCCCGGGCAGGCCATGAATTCGATGAAATGGCATTCACTCAGTTTGCCGCCCTGCTCGATATTTTCCAATACTTTTTTAGCATTGGCAGTACCGTGGCAGATAGCAACTTTCAGAGTAGCACCTTTCAGCCAGTTCCAGTCAGGAACCAGATGTTTCAGCATATCCGGTACCGGGCCAACGTCTTCAATTGGTAATTCCGCGTAACGAATACCATCGAAACCACGTACCGGAATGATGTTGGCATGATCAAAAAGATCATCAATCTTTTTACCGGTCACCAGTTCATAGACAGTTCTGATAGCAGATTCCATCACACCGCCGGTAGCGCCGAAAATCACACCGGAACCGGTTTGTGTACCAAAAGGATCATCAAAGTCTGATTTTTCCAGTTTGGGCAGTTCGATACCGGCTTCCTTAAACATCTGCGCCAATTCACGAGTGGTCAAACCAAAATCAACATCTTTAAAACCGGAATCCGACATTTCGGGGCGGTTACATTCGAATTTTTTGGCTGTACAGGGCATCAGGGCAACTGTCACGATATCCGCCGGATCAATATTATTTTGTTCAGCATAGTATGTTTTGATAACGGAACCAAACATCTGCTGTGGTGATTTTGCGCTAGATACATTGGGCAGCATTTCAGGTTTGAAATGTTCAATGTATTTTACCCAACCCGGAGAGCAGGAAGTGAATTGCGGCAGCGCCACATCTTCCTTTTTTTCAACTAAAGCACCATAAAGACGCTGGATCAATTCCACTCCCTCTTCCATAATTGTGAGGTCAGCGGTAAAGTTGGTATCAAAAACTTTGTCAAAGCCACAATATCGCATGGCTGTATTCATTTCAAAAGTCAAGGGTGTACCGGGTTCCAGATCAAAACATTCGCCAATAGCGGATCTGGGTGCCGGCGCCGTTTGAATAACCACATGTTTTTTCGGATCATCAATGGCATTCCAGACAATATCAGACGGGTCATTGGCATGCAATGCACCGGTAGGACAGCGGTTAATACACTGGCCACAGTTGATACAGATCTGTTCTGACATCTGTTTATCCAGGAACATTCCGATTTCAGTTTCATCGCCTTTATTCAGGGCATCGTAAACACCGACTTCCTGAAGGTCAACACAAGTTCTGACACAGCGGCGACAGAGGATACATTTATCCATATCACGGGCAATTGCATAACTGGAGTTGTCTTTACCATATTTTGGTTCGGATCTGTGTCCGAAACGATAAAAATCAACACCGTATTCTTTGGCCAGTGACTGTAATTCACAATTATTATTTCTCACACAAGCGTAACATTCGCCAACGTGATTGGAAAGCAATAGGTCAAGTACATGACGTCTGGCTTTACGAACTTTACGGGTGTGGGTATGGATTTTAATCGGTGAAGTAATCGGATAGGCACAGGAGGCCTGAAGGGTTCTCATTCCTTCAACTTCCACCACACATATACGGCAAACACCGGCAACACAAAGGTCATCATGATGACACAGGGTCGGAATGGTAATACCGATCTTATGCGCTGCTTCCAGAATAGTTGTTCCCATGGGAACTTTTAATTTATGATCATCAATTTCAATTGATATCAAAGCACCAATAGCATCAACATTTTCCGGTTTATTGACCGTAGAAGGAGATGTAGATTTAGGTGCTCTGGCCTTTTTATCTTCAATGAAATCATTATTTTTGTCAGGCATTTTCTTACCTCCTTATTCTTTTTCCGGTACGCGACCGAGAACTTCAGATTGGAAATTTGTCATAATTGATATAAAAGCATTGGGGGCTGATTGTCCGAGTCCGCATTTGGATGCCAACTGCATGGTTTCGCCCAGGGCAATCAATTCCTGCAGATAGGAGTAAGAGCAACGCCCGTTTTCCAGCATTTCAATACCTTCCAGCAATTTCGGATTGCCATCACGACAAGGAGTACACTGACCGCAGGATTCTTCTGTAAAGAATTCCATGAAGTTCCTGGCAACTTCCAGCATATCGGCATCGGGTCCAAAGATAATAATGGAGCCGCCGGAAGACGCATCTTCATAAGCGATACCACGATCAAATTCTTTGCGCGGAACACATTGTCCACCGGCACCACCTACCTGTACAGCCTTGGCATTTTCACCGCCAACTTCTTTCAGCAGTTCTTTTACTGTTGTACCATAAGGCAATTCATAAATTCCGGGATTGTCACAATGGCCGGAAACACTGAAAAGTTTCGTTCCACGGGATTGTTCAGTACCGTGTTTTGCAAACCATTCATGGCCTTTTGCACAAATTAATGCGGCATCAACAAAAGTTTCCACATTATTCACTGCCGTGGGATGTCCCTGAAAGCCTGTATCCACAGGAAAAGGTGGTCTGTTTCTGGGTTCGCCTCTTTCACCTTCCAGTGATTCGATAAGTGCGGTTTCTTCACCACAGACATAAGCGCCTGCGCCCATTCTCAGTTCCAGGTTAAAATTGAACCCATCTTTACCAAGAATATTTTCTCCCAGCATGTTTTCATCTCTGCGCTGTTGTAATTTTTCTTCAAGAAATTTTTTCATATAAAGGTATTCGCCACGAAGATATATATATCCTTGTTTCGCTCCCAGTACATAAGCAGCGACTGTCATACCATCCAGTAGCATGTCGGTATGATTATAAAGTAAATATCTGTCTTTAAATGTTCCCGGTTCCCCTTCATCAGCATTACAAACAACATACTTCTTTTCATCTTTGGCGGCGGCTGCCAGTTGCCATTTAATAGAAGTTGGGAACCCGGCACCGCCACGGCCTTTCAGGCCGGACTGTCTGAGACTGTGAAGAATATCGGATCTTTTCATTTCCAGGGCTTTTTTCAAACCGGCGCCTGATTGAACACCATGATCCAGGATCGGACCACTTTTTCTGACATCTGATGGCACTACTTTTGGAAAATCAGATTTTACATATTCATTTCTACAGTCAGCAATAATTTTGGAAACTTTGGCAGGAGTTACTTTGGCAAACAATCTGTCATTGATCATCATTGCCGGTCCCTGGTCACACATGCCGAGACAGTTTGTGTATTCCAGCGTAAACATTCCGTCTTTGGTAGTTTCACCAAATTTAATTCGTAGTTCATTTTCCAGCTGTCTGGCAACATTGGCCTTACCATCCAAATCGCATGAGATGGTTTGACACAACCGGATCACATATTTACCCTGCTGCTTTTTTGTTTTGAAAAAGCTGTAAAAACTGGCAACCCCTTCAACTTCCACGGGGTGGATATCAAGAGCGTGAGCGGTTTCCTGCATGATCAGGTCTGATAAATAGCGATATTTTTCTTGTAAATCCTGTAAAATCGGCAGCAATGCAGAGCGGTCATCGCCATACTTTGCCTTTAATTCCACAAAATCTTTTTGTAAACTTTCTTTTGAAATAGCCTGCATGTCTGATCTCCTTATTTGTCCAGCAATTCTTTTACTTTTTCAAGTAATCTGTTAGGCATGATGGGCTTTTCTTCAAAGGTGTCAACGGGCACCATTTCATCATCTTTGCCAAAATCCATTCCTGTCACCTGTCCGATGCTGGAAAGCATCATGATCTTTGCTTCAGGATGTTTTCTTTTCAGGTCCTGAGCCAGGGTAAATCCGTCATCAGGCTGATCCATCATTACGTCCAAAATTGCGAGATCAGGTTTTTCTTCTTCGAATAAAGCCATTCCTTTTTCTCGGGAATATTCAGAAATAACCTCATAACCGGCTGCTTCCAATACCACAGTTACTCCGGATACAAAATCAAAATCGTCATCGACAAGTAAAATTTTTGCCATACGATTGTCCTCCATTTATTATTTTTTCTTCACCAATAATATCTAATGATCTTCAATTACTTTCTTCGCCAAAATCAGGTAATTTCAAATCGGCACTAAAATAATATAGCTTTTTTGTTTTTCCAAAGAAATTCGGCACTTTCTCCTGCTCATTTTTCACAGCAAAATTTTGCTATTTTTGGTGCCTGATAATAGTTAACTTTTAACTTATTTCATCTAAAAATCGATCCCTTAAAATAAACAGTTTTGCCTTTTTATTCGGTTCTTTTTGAGATATCCGTGTTATCCTCACAATGATAATTATTTAATTAAAACATATCATTTATAAATTATCTGAAATAATAAAATACAGGAAACCGGATTTTGCGGATCAGGCTCCAACCATTTGAAAGATTTTACTCTGCAGAAATGCCTAATGTCACAGTATTGCCGTCAACCTTTACACTGCCAATGATATGGTCTTTTTCAGGAACATCCTGGTACATACCATGAAAAGTTGTTTT
>CAZCHS010000016.1:18726-40699 GCA_964498725.1 uncultured bacterium
CAATGATATGGTCTTTTTCAGGAACATCCTGGTACATACCATGAAAAGTTGTTTTGGCATTTTCAATCTGGTTCACCACATTCATACCATCAGTAACACGGCCAAAAACGCAGTAGCCCCAGCCATGCATTGTTTTATTCTGGTAGTCAAGATTTGGATTATCTGCTGTATTAATGAAGAACTGGGCAGTTGCAGAATGGGGATCCTGGGTTCGCGCCATGGCAATCGTGCCGCAAAGATTTTTCAGGCCATTGTCAGCTTCATTGCCAATTGGCAGTTTTGTGTCCTTTTTTTCCATACCAGGCTCAAATCCGCCACCCTGAATCATAAATCCCTTGATCACACGATGAAAAATTGTGCCTTCATAAAAACCATCCTCACAGTATTCCAGAAAATTTTCAACTGTTTTCGGCGCTTTTCCCGAATTCAATTCAATTACAATATCACCTAATTTTTTTGCCATTTTATACTCCTGTATTTATTGTTACACCAGTTGGAAAATTTACGCTGCCGGACAATTTTTTAAAAGATGTTTTCACATCTGAAAAGACAAAAACCCACCAGCAGCAACCGATGGGTTTATAATTAGAAAAATGTTGGTAAATTCAGTTATTTGAACTCAATGCCAAAAGTAACGGTATTGCCATTCACTTTAACGGCTTTAATAACCACCGGATTGACCGGCACATTTTCCATTCCGTTTTTAGTGGTCACTTCAACTTCTCTGATGCGGTCAACGACATCCATTCCTTCAACGACTTTACCAAAAACACAATATCCCCAGCCATTACCTGTTTTGCTCTTGAAGTCTAATCTGTCATTATCCACCACATTAATGAAAAATTGCGCACTGGCTGAATGAGGATCCCCGGTTCTGGCCATGGCAATAGTCCCACGCTTATTGGAAAGCCCGTTATTTGCTTCATTTTCAATCGGATCATTTGTTGGTTTCTTTTCAAGTTCCGGTGTAAATCCACCCCCCTGAATCATAAAATCAGACATAACCCTGTGAAAAATCGTGCCTTCATAATGGCCGCTCTTTGAATACTCCAGAAAATTGGCCACAGTTTTCGGCGCTTTTTCTGGATTTAATTCAATGACTATTTTATTTTCATAAGGGTTTGAACAGCCAACCATTAACACTGTCATAAAAATTGCAATAATCGTAACAAATATTTTTCTCATAAATCCTCCGGTTAAATTTTCTATTCGATCACACTATTTTGATTGACAAAAGTACCTTCACCCAGGGTGATGTCGGCAGTCAAAACACAATTTCGTTCAATCACCACATTTCTGGAAAGGGTTACTTCTTCACCGACATATACACCCTTGCCGATATAGATGTCAAGCACCCGGTGTTTCTTTTCCATTTCCAATAATTGTTCAACCACCTCATCTGCCAGAAAAAAATCGGTTTTATCTTCGAAAATGATCATATCCTTAAGTTTTTCATAGACATTATCACGGTAGATTTCATTCATTTCATACAAAACGCTTTTCGTATTAAAGCCCATAACCGCTTCATTGGTCAGGCTGGGATGAGCATCCACCGCAATGTTATTGGCATTGAACTTTGTGATCAGGTCAGTGATATAGACTTCACCCTGCGCATTATCCGTGCCGATTTTTCGAATATGATGATTGACCGGCTCGTATTTACAGGCATAAACACCGGAATTATATTCCTTTATATTCAGCAATTCTTCGCGGGTAAATTTATATTTTTTATCATTGTAGGTGAGGATATAATCACTGTCAACCGCCAGAATATCCTTATATTCTTTAATTTCGATCACCTTGTTTTGATCATTTCCAGCCGGTTTTCCCTCAATATCAGTAGCGGGAACGCGAACGATCCGGCCGTAATGATTTTCCATGGGATCGCCTTCATAAACGCCTGTCAATATCATCATACCCGCGCCGGATTTTTCAAAGGCATTTTTAAAGTCACTAACCACTTCCGGGCTTAATAATCCCATGTCACCGGGAAAAATATAAATATCGCCAATATTTTTACCGGCATCAATTTTATCCAGGGCAACCATAGCAGCGTGGCCGGTTCCCAATTGCTCTTCCTGGTATGCAAACATGCCCTGTTGGGAAGTTCCGATAGCTTCAGCCACCTGGCGGGCTTTTATTCCCACCACAGCAATTGTATTCTCAGAATTTAAGCCTTTGGCCGCAGCATTGATAACTCTGGTTGCGGTTGGCTTACCCCAAATTTCATGAAGCATTTTGGATGTATTAGATTTAATCCGTTTACCGTGGCCCGCCGCCAGTACAATTGTTATCGGTGAATTGTCATATTTGAGTTCTCCTTGCAGGCCTTGTAGAAATTCTTCTACTGATTGAGACATTATCATCATCTCCTTTTAATTTATTAATTTTAAACTAACATCTATAAATAAATAGACCGCCGGCGCTGTCAAAAAAATAGCATCAAACCGGTCTAAAACACCGCCGTGACCAAGCAAAATCCTGCCGGAATCCTTAACTCCGGTATCCCGCTTAAACATGGATTCCGTCAAATCACCCAATTGCGGAAAAACTCCCAGGATCACTGCAAATACCAAAACATGGATGATTGTAAAAAACCCCGGCAGAATCCCTGTATAATAAAAAATAAAACTTGCTATCAACGCGCCGACAATTCCTGCAAAACTTCCTTCTCTGGATTTTTTCGGTGATATTTTCGGGGCAAGTTTGTTTTTCCCGAGCAGTGAACCGAAGATATAGGCGAAAGTATCATTAATCCAAACAGTAACAAAAAGCGCCAGCACGATTTTCCATGATTCCGACTCGCTGATACCTGTATAATTCCCCAGTTCCCGTAACATTATCAGTGTGGAGATCAATACCGGAATGTAGAGATAACCGGCGATTGTAATTGCAAATTTTTCAGTGGATTGATAAATACCTCCACGCAGATTTAATATCAAAAAAACCATGGTGGGAATAAGCACGGCGTGATAGAAATACTGCGGCGCATAATAGGTGATGAACAGCCAAAGAAAGCCAAAGATTATAGCGTGTATGTAATAGGCATTTATCTGCTTGGTTTCACGAAACATTTTATAAAATTCATACTGACTAATGGCAGTCACCACCGCCAGGAAACTCAAAAAACAGATGCCTCCCAAATAGATAATATACAGGATGGCCGGAATTCCCAATACTCCAACCAATATTCTTGTAATAATACTTTTCATTTAACCCTCTTAATTTTCTTCACCCCATTTTAACACAGTAATTTTGACTTTTCCTACACCCTCTGCCACCAGACCTATTTTTTGGGCAGCTCCATAGGAAAGGTCCAGGTCACGCCCCGGAATGAAAGGCCCCCTGTCATTAACTTTTACCACCACCGACTTTCCGGTCTTCAAATAGGTAACATTGATAATTGTCCCCAGGGGCAATTCTTTGTGCGCGGCAGTTTCTCCATACATATTAAAGGTTTCTCCACTGGCAGTGGGACGACCGTGAAATTTTGGCCCGTAATAGGAGGACATCATCACAGCCGATTTGTTTCGCTTGATAGTCATGAGGGGAACTTCTGATTTTGTCATTTCCTCCTTGACCGCGGGGCTTTTTCGGCTGGTTTTCCGTGAACCTCCCGAATGATAGCGTGGCGCTGATGCGCAGCTTATTAATACTAACAATAATCCACTTATGAGTAGTGTTATTTTCATATTTTTGCTTCACCAATCAATTCTTTGATCGATGATATATTTTGTTCTTCAAGGTATTGATTCAGGAAGGTGTGAATTTTCGCTACCGCTGTGGGATCATAAAAATGAACAGTCCCCAACTGCACTGCCGACGCCCCGGCCAGTAAAAACTCAATAACATCTTCACCGGTAGCAATTCCACCAATTCCGACAATCGGAATATCAATAGCTTTGTTGGCCTTGATGATATTCGCAATGGCAACCGGTTTGACTGCCGGTCCGGAAAGCCCGCCAATTACAGTATTTATTTTTGGTTTACGGGTATATATATCAATGGCGGAGCCATACAAAGTATTGATCATCGATACCGCGTCACAATTTGCCTGCTGGACTTTTTCAGCCATCTTTGCAATATCTGTTACATTGGGTGATAATTTGATCATCAGAAACTTATCAGTCATATCCCGCATAGGCTCGATCAACTTGTACATGAAATCAGGATTGGTACCAAATTGTATCCCCCCTTTTTTTACGTTGGGGCAGGAAACATTAATTTCAAATCCGTGAACCCAGGGGACCTTATCCAGTTGTTGAAGAATTTCATAATATTCTTTATCTTCACGGCCGGCAATATTGACGATCAATTTCCCGTTAAAATTTCTAAAATACGATTCTTTTTCATTCAGAAATTTCTCCAGGCCGATATTTGCCAGACCAATGGAATTGATCATTCCACTCGGTGTTTCCGTAATTCGTGGCGGCGGATTGCCCATCCGGGGTTTTAATGACAGTGACTTTGATACAATTCCGCCATATAAATTAGTGTCAATAAAATCACTGACCTCATCACCATAGCCAAAGGTACCGGAGGCCGTCATTAATGGATTTTTTAATTTTAATTTTTCTGAAACCTCTACCCGTAAATCAGCCAAAATTTATTTCTTTCCCCTTAAAAACCGGCCCGTCTTTACAGACCAGTGAAATTTTATCATTACCATTTTCATCATAAGTTTTGATAGCACAACCCTGGCA
Source organism: uncultured bacterium (assembly GCA_964498725.1). GTDB lineage: Bacteria > Fidelibacterota > UBA2242 > UBA2242 > JAFGTP01 > JAFGTP01. The sequence goes on from CAZCHS010000016.1 coordinate 23,430, forward strand.
AAGTCCCATACCGCAGGCCATGATAGTTTCCATAGACAACTGAACCTCAAGATCATGTTTGTCGCCAAAGTTTTTAAGGGCTTCACACATTTTCTCCGGTCCACAAGCATAAATTACGGCAGGTCTGTCAAAATTACCAAGTTCCTTTTCAAGATTTTGTACTACATTTCCATGAAACCCCTGCGAACCATCGTCAGTGGAAATAAACATACGGTCAGGCTCCTGCAGTGTTGGAAAATATTCACTGCTATCCCGGCCGCCTGAGAAAAAAACAAAATTTAATGCTCTTTTGTTCAGCACCTTACTCATGAAGACCATTGGCGCCAGGCCGACTCCGCCTCCGACTAAAATGTGAGTTTTGTAAGTTTCATCGATTGCAAAGGTATTACCCAGCGGGCCGAGAATTTCCACTTCCTCTCCAGGTTGCCAGGTGGTCATCCGTTCAGTCTGAGTGCCGATGACCTTATAAATAAGCACCACTTCCCTCTTCCCTGTATCAGCGATACTGAAAGGCCGGGGAAACAACTTAACGGAGTCCAGGAAATAGACCTCAATAAAATGTCCCGGTTGCGCATTCCGGGCAATATCGGGACAATCAAAGGTTATTTTCCAGTATTTATCAGCCAGTTGTTCATTTGTCAAGATTTTTGACCGGCATATCTTTTTCATCTTCTTCTGTACTTTCTGTTTTATTTTCCGGGTCTTTATTTTCTTCGATTTCTTCTCTTAGTTCAGGGTCAATTTTTTGTGGTTCCTCCCGGTTGGTTTTATTTTCCTCTTTCAGCAATTCTTTGGAAAAACTTTTTTCTTTAGGAATTTTGTCGCGCCGTTCTTTTTCTATTTCTATTTCTTTTTTTTCAGGCGGCGGCTTTTGACCAGAACTATCTTCTTTAGCCGCTGCGCTGTCAACCACTGTTGAATCTGCTTCCGCCGCAATCTCCCCGTCTGACATTCCGGTGGTATCTTGTTCCGCTGTTAGCGAATCTTCTTCTTCCGGCTGATTTAGTTGATCATACAGCGCCTGCAACATTTTTGCTTTTTGGCCGGCAATCTGTACGGCTTCAGATTCGGGAAAGGAATCGACTACCATTTTGTACCACGATAAACTATTATCAAGGTCATAATGGACATTTTCCATAATCCAGCCGATATTTGCAGCGCTTTTTCCCCGGTAGGGATGCTCCTCTTCTGTATTCACAAGATCTTTAAACAAAATTACAGCGCTATCAGGACTGGTCTCAATCAGGGCTTCTGCGGTTTCAAATTTTTCCCGTTCTTCAGCATAGGGGTCTGCGTAGGTTATTTTGCCTTCTTCAATATACATCAGGTAAGGTGAGTCAGGATTTAAATTTTCCAGGGTATTTTTATAATATTCTGCGCTTTCCTTGCTATTTTCAAGGTCAGCAATATAATAAAGGGCATAAAGGGATTTTTCAACAAAGGGATTGAAATACTGGGATTCGACAATGTCTTTTAAAATATATTTGGCACTGTCTTTAAAATTAAAATCAAAATAATAAAGTTCCGCCAATTCATACCGGTTTTCATAATATTCCTCAAAGGTTTTCAGTGTATCCACTTTCGACAGGTCTATCTCTTTTGCTTTTTCTTCCAGTTCTCCCTTAATTTCTTCCTGGCTTTTATCTGCTGTATCAGATTCGGTTTCCACCTCCTCTTCGAAGGGCGATGTCAGTCCCTGAATGATATTTTTGACAATGGGAGTATTTTTATTGAGTTCCTGGGTTATCTTGTCATAACGGGCCAATTGATTAATTCGTTGTTCTGCGTCATAAACAAATTCTGAATTTTGATTTTCCCCTTTTACCAGTTTAAAGTTTTTAGCCGCTTCTTCATAATTATGCAGATCAACCAAATTCATAAGACCAAGATAATAATAGGCGCCGGCGGCAGCCTCACTTTTCTGATAATTTTCATTTTCAACAATGGACTTTAATCGCTTAAGGGCAGCCGAAGTGTCTCCGGTATCACGGTAAATCAGCGCCAGTTCCAGTTCCAACTGGTCCCAGAAATCCTTATTTTTTTCACTGTTTAGTTTTTTGAAAATTGTTTTTTCGGCTTTTTCATACTTGCCTGCCTTGCGGTATATTTTCAAAAGAAGAATTTCGCGTTCCTGCTTAAGGTCATTGGTAATGGTAAACTGGTTAACCTTTTCAATATCTTCTACGGCCTTTTCCAACCGGCCTTTTGTAAGATTCAATTCGGCAATATTATATTGGGCTTGTCCATGTTTGTCGGAACCGCCCCGCACTTCTGTGGTTTTTTTATAATACGCAATGGCAGAATCTATTTCATTAATCTCCTCATAAACCTGGGCAATTGAAAATAAGATATCAGCTTTTAATTCATTGTCTTCGACTTCCTTGCTCAGTTGCTGCCAGTGGTGAACCGCCATTTCCGGATTTCCCATCTTCCAAAAAACCTTGCCATACCACATATCCATCTCGGGACGAAGCTCACTATCGGGAAATTCATCAAAAAATACTTCGATTTCCTTTTTGGCTTTGGGATAATTCTTTTTGTAATAGTTAGAGACAGCAATTATATATTGCGCATCATCACACCATTTACTGTCAGGATAATTTCTTAAAACCTTCTCTGATTTTTCAATTGCTATGTTAAAATTAGTCTGAGAGTAGTTTTCATCATTTTTTCGCAAACTTTCACGATAGTCCTTAAGTCCTTCCTGAAAATAGGTTTCTGCATTATAAAAAGTATTAAAATAAGCACAAGAACTGGTGAGGCCAATAAAAATGATAAATAAGAGAAAGAATTTTTTACTCAAAATGAATTCCTTGGTTTAATATCTAAAATTTAACTCAATTTCTTTTTTAAGACGCGGCAGTATTTCGCCACCTTTTTCCTGAATATTCAAATGGGTAAAATTGGTTAAACCGGTTATCGTGGGGTTAATCTCAATCAGGTAGGCGCCGTTTTGCAAGGCCCGGATCGGCAGATCAGCAGCAGGCCGGACCTGGGCGGAGGTGCCAATGGAAAAGAAAATATCAGCAGTTTCTGATAAGTGAAAAGCTTTTTCCAGCGCATCAGCGGGTAATTGTTCTCCAAACCAAACAACATCAGGGCGAATAAGCCCGCCACATTCACAACGGGGTATATGTTCGGAATTTTCCTCATATATTTTTTCAAATTCTGCGGTGGTATAGGTTTTTTTACAATCGATACAATAATTATTCATAATATTCCCATGAATTTCGACCACGTTGTTGCTTCCGGCTTTTTGATGAAGCCCGTCAATATTCTGTGTAATTATATGAAAATCATCGAACAATTGTTCCATTTCCGCCAGCGCTTTATGTCCCGGATTTGGCTTTGTCTGCTCTATTATCTCACGCCGTTTTTGATAAAATTCAGAAACCATCCGGGTATTTTTGTAAAATGCGTCAAAACTAGCCAATTCTTCGGGTGAAAATTTAGTCCACAGACCGTCCTTGTCACGAAAAGTGGGAATTCCGGATTCAGCCGAAATTCCCGCTCCTGTTAAAATTACAACATTACTGGCACTATATAATCGTTCTTTTGCCTGACTCGTTAGTAATTCTGTCAAATTAATCCTCAAACCAAAAAATTAATCCGTCATCAAAAGGATTCACCAATCCTTCATGTTTCGGAATGATTCGCAGGGTAAATCCATTATTGCCACTCTGCCAATTATCAATATTGGCGGTAAAGATGTATTTTTTATCATCCAGTTTTTTAGTCATTTTCATGGACTTAAGTTGGCCATTTTTGATTTCCTGCTTACTGTCGATTTTCCCAAAATAAACCTGAATATTGACATCTTCCGGCAATATTTTTCCTAAATAGACTTCGGTTTTTACTTCTATGGAAGAATCCACCCGGAGCGCCTTTGTATCACCGGTTTCGACATTCAAGAACCTCATGGAACTCCATTCGTTTCGCATTTTATCTTTCCATGCCGCCAGTTCTTTCGCGCCTTTAAAATCTTCGGCAAACATGTATTCTTTCTTTGTCTGGGCCGGCAGATACATATCTTCAATATAGTCCTGAAGCATACGGTTGGAATTGAACTGCGGGCAAATAGCAACCATATTTTTCTTCATCATCTGTATCCATTTTCTTGGCATCCGCTCATCGCCACGATCATAAAAAGCCGGCACGATCTGTTCTTCCAATAAACTGTAAAGTTCCTGGGATTCAATATCATCCCAAAATTCAACATTTTCATGTTCCTGGCGCTGTCCGATACCCCAGCCAATTTCCGGTGAATATATTTCATCCCACCATCCATCGAGAGTACTGCAATTGATACAGCCATTTGCCGAAGCTTTCATGCCCGAGGTTCCGCAGGCTTCCAGTCCGCGCCGTGGATTATTCAGCCATACATCACAACCTTCCACCAAATAACGGGCAATATTCATGTTGTAATCTTCCAGAAAAACAACATTCTGACTAAAAGGCTCTTCCTTCATCAGTTCCAGAATACGGCTGATGTATTTTTTACCCTCGGTGTCCTGAGGATGGGCTTTGCCGGCAATAATAATCTGCACCGGCCGGTCAGGATTATTCAAAATTTTTGCCAGTCTTTCGGGATCGCGAAAAATTAAGGTCGCCCGTTTATAAGTTGCGAACCGGCGGGCAAATCCGATAGTCAAAGCATCAGTTTGCAGTACTGATTTTGCTTTTTTTATAATGGATTCCGGTTGTTCAATTTCCCGGTAATATTTTTCCAATCGTTTGCGTGCAAAGGATACCAGGCGCGCCCGTCTTGATTCATGAATGCGCCACAATTCCCCGTCCGGAATTTCATTCACTTTTTGCCATACTGATTTGTCAGCCGGTTCTTCCTGCCACTTGGGTCCCAGGTAGCGGTTGAACAGTTCCGACATTTCCATAGATATCCATGAGGCGGTATGAATTCCGTTGGTTACGCTGCTGATCGGTACTTCTTCTGTCAGAATATTCGGCCACAAACTATGCCACATACGGCGGGCAACCGCACCATGCAATTCGCTGACGCCATTTATTAAGAGGGATAAGCGGATCGCCAATACAGCCATGGAAACCTGCTCTTTGTCATCAAATTTGTTTATCCGTCCCAGGGATAATAATTCCTGAAGCGAAACTCCTACTTCTTTGGCATAATCGGTAAAATATTTGGCCATCAAATCCGGATCGAATTTATCGATGCCGGCTTTTACCGGTGTATGCGTAGTAAAAATTGATGAACTTTTTACTGCTTCCAGTGCAGCATGAAAATCCAGGTCATGATCTTTCATGAGAGTACGGATCCGTTCCAAACCGGAAAAGGCCGAGTGTCCTTCGTTCATGTGGCAGACCGTAATATTTTCGCCCACTGCCTTAAGCACTTTAATACCGCCCATTCCGAGGACAATTTCCTGCCTGATCCGCCAGTCATTATCGCCGCCGTACAATTCAGCAGTGATCTGTTTATCTTCTTCCACATTCTGTGAGATATTGGTATCTAACAGATAGAGTGGAATACGGCCCACCCGGGCTTTCCAGGTTTTGATATAGACTTTGCGGCCGGGAAGGTCAACATCCACAATAATCGGTTTACCGTTTTTGTCTTTTACTTCTTCCATTGGAAGTGTATAAAAATCATTAACAGGATATTCTTCTTCCTGCCAGCCATTGATATTCAAATGCTGCTTAAAATAACCGTTCTGATAACTGAGTCCCACCCCAACCAAAGGAATCCCCAGTTCAGAACTGGATTTTAAATGATCGCCCGAAAGAACCCCTAATCCTCCCGAGTAAATTGCCAAAGATTCTGTAATTCCATATTCCATGGAAAAATATGCAACTTTTAATTTTTTGTGATAATCACTACTCTCTTCATACCATGGTGTTTTTTCCATGTAACGTTTAAAGTCTTCATAAACTCTGTTTAACAAATAAATATAACTATCATCATTTGCTTTTTCATCCAGGACCTCCTGTTTCAGACGACTCAGAATTTCCACCGGATTGTGACTGGTCTCTTCCCACAAGTCCATGTCCAACCTGGTGAATAAATCCCGCATATCCGCATTCCAGGAAAACCTCAAATTATTTGCAAGTTCCTGCAAAGGTTTTAGTTTCTTCGGCAGTACCGGAGAAACCGTAAAGGATTTAATTGGTTTCATGTTGATTCCCTTTCTCTATTATTCATTCATACACATTTTGGATAAAATACGGTTAATATTTTATCTATTCAAGTAAACTAAAATCAAATACGATCCAAACAACTCAACCTCTCGATTTCAAAAATCACTATAACCGAAAAATTTATCCTAAATGGAATAATAATCCAAAAAATAATAATTTTTCAGACTATAATTATTGGATTTAAGTGGATATTGCACTTAATAGCAATGGCTTATCAATAATATATTTGACTTGGATTTGCCAGCCTGTAATCACCAAACCCGGTTTCGTCAATAAAATAAAAAACCTTGCCTTTGTTATTATAATACCAAATTTCATAAGGCCGTGAATTCACCTCGAAAGGATGTCGTTCCACATTGTCCGGGGCACCGAAAAGTATATAAACCATGCCCATATCAGACCGCCAGCCTTTACGATGTCCCTCAAAATGGTGATTCGCGTATCTGACTCTGCTGTAATACTCATTCATCAACTCATTTTTCACTGTTCCGGGAGTCGGGTCTTTGCTTTTCCAGAATTCCAGAAACAATTCTTTCTGCTCTTCCCCTTTGGCTTTTTGCATCTTCTTAATGGTTTTATGATCGGTGATGTAAACCAGTTGTTCGATAGCATTTTCAATATCGCGAATATGCACATTCATACCGGTCCAGCGAATCCGAAACCGTTTTTTACGGGTGACACTCTCATTATCAAGCTTTATCGTGACATGAACGAGGTATTCTTTGTACTGAAGATTGGCGGCATCAAATATAAAATTCAGATCGGTGATGCCCTCATCAAACAATTTGTTATAAGACTGATTAAAAATTTCCTTTCCCTCAGTATCAGTTATCCGATAGATAATAGTCGCCAACCCACCGTCAGACAAGACTTTATAACTTAACTGATAAATTTTTTCATCCTTTTTATCCGGATCGGCAAAGATTGACGCCTCTGTGGTGGAATCTTTTTTTTCATTTTCCAGGGATTCAATTTTCATTTCACTGATGATCACTGATTCTTTATAATAATCTTTGTAATCAAAAGTTTTCGTGATAAAATTTCGTTTTTTGGAATGGACATCCCTTATCCCGAGTTTGATCACATACTTACCGGGCAATAGTTTAAAATCCAACTGATAGTTTACCATAAGTTTGATGGAATTGGTCTTTTCAAAATCATCTACAAAAACCGTGTCGGTCTTAATCTTTGAGAAAGCCTGTTGCCCCTTTTTATCCAAAATTAATACTGTGGCTTCATAATCGGCCCGAAACCGATCCCTGGCTTTGACAAACTGTAATTCATTGTAGGGAATATCAAGAATTATACTGACAAATACCGAGTCCCTTTCGATCAAGGGATAAGAATATATCTTATAGGAAAAACCAGGCTTACTGAATTCATCCTCATCCCGGTCAGATGTAAAAATACCAGCGAATCCTGTAACTGTGACGAGTAATATTATAAATAATAATTTTATGTATTTATTCCAGAACATATTTCCTCCAATTATACTTTGTCAGCCCCTTTTCAGTACCGAACCAAACCCAGCCATTATCAATGATAACCTTCATGACCTGATTTCCGGCAAGGCCGTCGGCGACACTGTATTCTTCCTGCTCACCTGTACGCATGTTCAACAATATAGCACCTTTTGTCGTTCCAATCCATAAATATTCGCCACTGATCGAGAGGTCATTCACCAGGCCATTCCATTGATATCTGGGCAGGTCTTCCCAATTCTTCCCTTTTAAATCATACTTAAGGAAAAAATTGTCCCCGTAAAAGACAACATCACTATCATTTGCAGCGATGGCATAGCAATTTGCCGCAACCGCTTTATCAAGAGATATTTGCTTTCCGTTAAAGTCAAAATGCCGCAGCTTCTGATTGGACTTTTTCAGACTGTAAAAACCATTGTTCGTGCCGATCCAGAAATAATTTGGGCTCTGTTTGATTTGGTGAACCTTTACCACGCCTTTTCCGTCAGTGAGTGAGACTTTTGACATTTGCCAGTCTGACAGGTCGATTAGGTTAAGGCCAAAATCTGTACCAACCAAAGCGTTTTTGTCACCAACCTCTACAGCTGTTACAACATCACTCCATAATCCGTCATGAGTACTAAAACGTCGCCACTGCTTTTTGTCTCCTTGATAAACAGAAACACCTAACCGGGTACCGGCAACCATAATACCATTTTTAGCGTCAATTTGAGTCACGCTGGCGGTGGCCAGTTCATGAACCAGTTCATCCTCAAAATATTGCCATTCATCGGTTTTATAATTATACCGGCTGATCCCGGTGCGTATAAATCTATCATTTTGCCTGTTATCGAGGCTACCGGCCCAGAGAAAATTACCGTCAAAATCAAAGGCATTCACATAGTTTTTTAACAGTCCCGAAGGATGGATTCGAAAGGATTTCATATTATCATCCCCGACAATATAGCCAAGGCCGTATACACCGCCGAAAAGTTGCTGCATATCGGTGACATACTTCAAATTCCAGGGAAATTCCCGTAATTCATGATCCCGTATATAGCCGTCCTCTTTCAACCAATAGCCGCCTTCCACATTATAGAGCGATACGGAAGAAACCGGCTCTGAGGAGGCTGTCACATTCCAGTTAATTCGATGAAAATCCGCGGGTCTGTCAAACTCACCCATCTCATATCCGGACTGGGAATTTAATTCCAGTAATCTTCCGTCAGCAAATTTCAGGATGATGGAATTATCCAGGGCGCCGATGCGGACAATCGGCGGTTGCCCGGCAGACTGTTTGTAGGGATTTTCCCACCAGTCCCCTGTGGCTGTCAAATAACTGACGCCACCACGATGGGCCGCCCAAATATATTGCGTTGACATGTCGTAGTAAACGGCTGAAATCTTATCATCAATCAAGCCATCACTGGTTGTATAGGCAGCTTCTTCGTAATGCTGATGTTTATGATAGGGAATGATACCCCCGGTCGTTCCAAAATAAATAAAGGTGTTGCTTTCCGCCAGTGAGGTAATCTGGTTAAAATTTTTGATGGTTATCCAGTCACCCAGATCGTATTCCCGCACCGGTTGCTCTCCCAGGGCCAGAACCACTGAACTTAATATGATAAGAATAAGCGATTTAAAATAATTCATCATTGCTCCGTTTTAGCAAATATTTTCCCGGGAAACTGCCTGACAATTCCCTTGATTTCGAGGGACAATAAGGTTGAAAGGGCTTCCGAGATGTTCAAATTCAACTGATCAGCAATATCATCAATATGCTTATTGGATTCCAGAATATCCAGTATTCGCCGTTCAGCTAAGGTTATATCCAGTTTTAATTGTGTTTGTTTTTCCTGACGAAAAAATCTTCTATGGGTCTCAATTTCCTCAAGGATAGAATCAATATCAGTCACCATTTTGGCCCCGGTTTGTATCAATTTGTTGGCGCCAATACTCTTTTTATCAAAAATCCTGCCCGGTACTGCAAACACTTCACGATTTTGGTCATTTGCATTATATGCTGTTAATACAGCGCCACTCCTTTTACCGGCTTCAACAACAATAGTTCCCAGGCTGAGCCCGGAAATAATTCGATTGCGCCGCGGAAAATTCACGGCATTGGGCTGAGTGCCAAAGGGAAATTCCGAACAGCAGCACCCATTTTGAATGATTTTATTTTTGAGACCGCGATTTTCTTTTGGATAGACAATATCAACACCATTGCCCAAAACGCCAATTGTCCGGCCCCCATATTTCACTGCCGCCGTATGAGCGCAGGTATCGATTCCCCGGGCCAGTCCGCTGATTATGGTAAAATTATTATTGACCAGGTCCTGGACTAATTTATCGGTTATATTTTTGCCATAGGAACTGGGCAGGCGGGTGCCCACCACTGAGACAGCATCATGGTCCTCGGGTTTGAATTCACCATTAACAAAAAGGACGATGGGCGGATCATATATTTTTCTCAGTAAATCAGGATAATCCTCATCAAATATTGTAATAACGCGAAAGGGACTTTTTGATAAAATTTCCAGCGTTTCATCAACAAAGTTCTGATTATATCCCCGCTCCAGAATCTCTTTTTGAACTTTATCAATCAATTTTTGCTGATAAAGCGCCTCCGGAGGTTGAGCAAAGATATCATTGATATCAGGAAATTGCGATGCTAATTTTAAAATTTTCCGGCAACCTAATCCCTTGATAGAAATTAGTTTTAACGATGTTTCTATGTATCCCATTTATTTTTTGTTTTTATATTATTTTCCAGAATTCTCACGATTTTATCAACAAATTCTTTAACACCTTCGCCGGTAACTGCTGAGATTGCGTGAATTTCGATATCATCGATATTCAAATCCGGAAGTTCCTGAACCAGGTCTTTTTTAGTGATCAGCAGTATTTTGGGTCTGTTCTTGAAATCCTCCCGGTGCTGAAACAATTCGTTTTTCAGCATTTCATAGGTTTCCAGAGGATTTTCATCAATAGACTCCACCATAAACACTAAAATCCGCGTCCGTTCGAGATGACGTAAAAAACGATGCCCCAATCCTTTTCCATGATGAGCGCCTTCGATCAACCCCGGCACGTCAGCCATTACAAAACTTCTGAAATTACCATACTTTACGATGCCCAGATTCGGAACAATGGTGGTAAAAGGATAATCAGCGATTTTTGGTTTGACGTGGCTCAATATCGAAATTAAAGTAGATTTACCGGCATTGGGCATTCCCACCAGGCCGACATCAGAAAATAATTTCAATTCCATGATCAGGTTGAATTTTTCTCCGGGCTGTCCTTCTTTGGCAAACCGGGGCGCCTGGTCTGTAGGGGTGGCAAATTTTGCATTCCCAAAACCGCCGTTGCCGCCCTGTGCGACAACCACCCGCTGATCAGCTTGAGTGATATCAGCGATTATTTCTTCTGTTTCCGCGTTTTTGACAACTGTACCAACGGGAACAGGAATGATTATATCATTTCCGTCTTTTCCTTTTTTCTTACTGCCCTGGCCATCCCGGCCATTTCCCGCTTTATAAGTTTTTCTGTATTTAACATCCTGCAGAGTATTGAGATTGGTGTCGCCAAGGATGATCACATCCCCGCCACGGCCGCCGTCACCACCGGCCGGGCCACCTTTCGGAATAAATTTTTCACGACGAAAGGCAATGGCGCCATTACCGCCTTTGCCGGATTGAACAAAAATTTTTGCATAATCAACAAACAATATTTCACCTTTTAATTATAAATTTAATTTATCCTTTAAGCCATACTGATCAAGCCGGCTGTTAATGGACTTGCGATCAGCCCCGTAAATCCGGGAGACTTTGGACACATTGTTCTTATTTTCCAATAGTAACTTTTCCAGAACTTTCATTTCAATGGATTCGATTATTTCCTGATATTTTCCCCGCATTGGCGGCTCGCTCTCCAAAATCTTTTCCACGAATGAATCACAATCCGCAGTATTTCCCTTTGGATTATGTGTGAGGTCAATATCCGATGGTTGAATGATGTCAATGGCCGTTACCATTGCCCGGCGAATTGTATTGCGTAATTGCCGAACATTTCCCGGCCATTTGTATTGCATCAGTTTTTTCAGAGTTTCCTCGGATATTCCGGTCAATTTAGGATTCAAATCTTCCCTGAACTGTTCAATGAAACTCCTGACAATTACGGGGATATCTTCCAGTCGATGCCGCAATGGCGGAACTTTAATAACAAATTCTGAAAGCCGGTAAAAAAGATCCTCACGAAATTCTCCTTCAGCAACTTTTTCAGCGAGATTATCATTGGTAGCACAAAACAAGCGTGTGTCAACTTTTAGCGGAGTGTTGGATCCCACCGGAGTAATGGTTTTTTGTTCCACCGCCCGCAATATTGTGCGCTGTTGCGACAGAGGTAGATTGCCAATTTCGTCAAGAAACAATGTGCCGCCATCAGCTGCCTGAAATTTTCCTTTGGTCTTGTTCATGGCTCCTGTAAACGCACCCTTTTCATAGCCAAATAATTCACTCTCGATAAGATTTTCCGGTATAGCGCCACAGTCCACAGTTATAAAAGGCTTATCGCATCTTTTACTGATTGAATGCAGATAATTTGCCACAACCTCTTTTCCGGAACCGGTTTCGCCCTGGATCAATACGGAAATATTGGTTTTGGCAATCGTTTGTAGTTGTTTAACCAGTCGTGTGATGGAGGGGCTTTTTCCAAAGACCTCTTCACTTTTGGGAGATTGCCCGATAGATTTTTTTAGTTGAGTCAATTCACGCCTGACCCGCTGATTTGAAACAGCACGATTGATGGATAATAACAGCACTTCATTGTTAAAAGGCTTTTCAATGAAATCAAATGCGCCTTCTTTCATTGCTTTGACAGCACTGGATACATCTCCAAAGGCCGTAATAACGATAATGATCAGGCCATTTTCAATTTCATCCTGAACTGATTTCATGACGCCCCAGCCATCAATTTCCGGCAGTTTCAAATCCAAAATCATGCAGTCAGGCTGAAATTCTTTGATTTTGCGAAGAGCAACTGCGCCATTCTCCGCCGTATCCGTTTCATAATCATAAAGTTGTAACAATTCCTCAATATTGTGGCGTGTATCATTATTGTCGTCAACAATCAGAATCCTATCCATTTTTTTCTCCATTGCATTCAATCACACAGGGAAGCGTAATTATTGTTTCTGTTCCTTTGCCAATTTGACTGGTCACAGTTATTGTCCCCCGATGCTGCTCAATAATCTTTTTTACAATTGCCAGTCCCAGGCCGAACCCCTTACTTTTCGAAGTAAAAAAAGGTTCAAAGATCTTATTCAGTTGTTCCTCTTTCATACCGGTACCGGTATCAGCGATTCTTATATTCAGCACCTTATATTTTTCGATGAAATCGATTGTAATTTCACCTTCATCCATAATTGCTTCTTTCGAATTATTGATAATATTTTTCAGTGCCTGCATCAGTTTAAATTTATCTATTGAAACGCATAAATCATAAATATTACTTTCACTTTTTAGACTTACCAGCGAGTTTTCCAATATACTTTCCGTATAGTCTATGACTTCATTAAAAAGTATTCCTATTTTTATTTTTTGTATTTGCAGCTCCGCATCATGGGTAAATTCATAGAGTTCCTTGATCACTCGATTACAGGTATCAACATTTCGGGTAATTCGGTCCATGTGTTTGATTGTACTTTTCACATCCGGGTTAATGGTTTGGATTGTTTCTACCAATTGTGCGGAACTTTTTATTGAAGAGAGTGGATTTTTGATTTCATGGGCCAGTTGCAGAGCCAATTTTTTTAAATTTTCCCGTTTGACCTTTTCTGTTTCACGTAATTCCTCTTCTGCGCGCTCCCGGTTTTTAATTTCTCGCACTAACTCGTTATTGATGAAACGCAGTTCTTTGGTTCTGGCCTCCACTTCTTTTTGTAGTTCTTCCTGGTGGCGTTTCAGTATTCGTTCTGCTTCCTTTAGTTTGGTTATATTGGTTGAGAAGAAGGCAATTCTAACAATTTTACCATCAATATCAAAAATTGGAGTAATACTGTTATAATAGAATTGATCATTCAGTTGATCTTCAAATTCCACGACCTTCTTGGTTTTCAAACAATTAGCAAACTGCCTGGTTCTTTCTTTAATGTGAGCCGGCGGGAAAAAATCATAAATCTGATGTCCGATTGCTTCATCCAGAGATTTATTGATAACTTTCAAAAAATTCTGATTAGCCAATTCAATACGGGCGTCACTATTGAATAAAATGGCAAAACTATCACTGGCATTTAACAGCGCCCTGGAAGTTTTCTCATTTTCTAATAATTCCGATTGGAAAGCTCGTCGGTCATAGGCATAAGCCAGCATATGACCAATGGTGCGTAAAAAATGCAAAATTGAATGATCCCAGGAATATTTTTCTTGCCGTTTATTTGCCCCAATGAAACCATAAAATTTTTGTCCTACCATCAAGGGTACAATAAACAAAGAACGGGTTTCAATCTTTTCCAGTATATTACGTATTTCAACATCCGCTTCCTCAGCATCTTCTATTAAAATTTCACCATTGCTGTGAAGCACAGCCAAATAATCAGCATATTCCTGTTGGGTCAAGTCGGCATACTTTTCAATAGTATCATCTTTTAGCCATTGAATTACCGTATTTTTCTGTTGCACAAAATGACTGGTCTGATATAAAAATACAGAGGAAAATCCAAATTCTTTGCCGATCGTCTGTAGTGTATTGCTGATCTTTTCTTTAAAATTTTCCAGGGATATGAATTTAATTGACAGATCGGAAAGCGTCGTCTGCATCTTCAGATTGGATTTAATTTTCTCCTGACTCTGTTGCAATTGTTGATATACTTTTTCTTTTTCTTCTATTTCACTAATTAACTGTTTATTTGTTTTTGTCAGTTTTTTTGTTCTGACATCTACCAGTTCTTCGAGCCCTTGATTAACCCGTTGCAGTTCGTTTTTCTTCTCTTGCAGATCCTTGGTCCGTTGCAGCACCCTGTATTCCAGTGATACTTTTTGATTGCGAATGCGGTAGGTTTGTATTTTTATTACTGAAAAAACCCCTATACCGGTCACAACAATGATTATAATCCAAAAACTATAAGTCTGCCAAAAAGGTGGCGTGATGATGATCTCGTAGGTTGGCCCTTGCCAGGCCTCACCGGTATAATCAGAATATCTTGTTCTAAGTTGATACTTTGCCGGAGGCAGATTATTAAATGTAATACTATTATCATCTGAGAATACCCAATTTTTATGAAACCCTTCCAGTAAAAATGAATATTTGTTGGTGTTTAATTTTTGATAATTCAGGGCCGCAAAACTGAATGTTATGATGCGGTCTTTGTGGGAAAATTTATATGTTCTTTCCTGCCTGGCGATCTGCGCCTGGCAAGATGGTTCGCCGAAAACTTGAATATCAGTCAAAATTAAAGGAGAAGGAGAAGACTTCTCAAATAATTTGTCAGGGAAAAAATAACAAATTCCATTTTGACCACCGACTACAATCGGGCCTTTTCTTGATTTAAAAAGTAATTTTTGATTTCTGAAAGTATATGCTTTTAATTTGTTTTTTATATTTACTATGAAACAATCAAACCCTTTTGATGCATCAAGTTTTGATGATATGATTTTATTTTTAAGTAAAACCAATCCGTTTTTAGTATTAACCCAAAAGTTTTCTCCATCTTTAACAATACCTAAAATATTATTTGACGGTAAACCATTCTTTTGATTGTAATTTATAACCTCTTTGTTATTTAGATTAATAAGGAAAACACCTTTTGTCTTTGTACCGACATAAATACAGGAATCTGCGACATCCAGCGTAATAAAATTGTATACAGTTCTACCAAAATTTACATAATCCACCCTTTCTTCTTCTTTTTTCTGCCTCATGTTATATTTTATAATGCCAGCAGACTGGCTTAAAAACCAGTAGATACTATCGTTTTCTTGATAGTGGTGCATAATATTTATTAAATCAACTTTATTAAAAATTTCACCCTGATTGTTGAAAAAATAAACATGACTCATATCACTAAAAACAAATTTATTACTATCTGACCTTTCAATATACATTATCTTTTTATCAGAGAGTTTTGTTATTTTTTTATAAGACAAATCGTATGAAAACAACCCTTCAATAGTGCCTATCAACACTTTATTTTTAGCAATTTTTAAAAGGGCTGACGGTTTTATCTTTTTATTATTTTGGGAAAAAGGCTCATAATATTTTAATTTTTCGCTATGAATATTTTTGACAAATAATTGATTGTTTTCATTCAAAAACAAAATATCATTGTCATCGGTCACATCCATTTGGATAATAAAATTACTATACTCATTAATCAAATCTCTGTCAGCATTCACATAATTTATTTTATCATCCTGGTAAGTTTTAAGTAACCCGGATAATGTTCCTGACCAGATCGTTCCATTATCATCTATATAAGAATTACGTATAATAATTTTATTTTTATCAAAATTCAGCAGGTCGGTAAATTTATTTTTTTCAGTATTAAATGTATATAATCCTAGATTAGTACTTAAAAGAAGGTCCGTTTTGTTAATAAAATCCAAATCATAAATTTGCAGTTGTTTTTTTTCATAAAAGTAAGCCTCTGTAGTCCCTGTTTCCCTATTAAATTTATACAACCCACGATTTCCGCTATACCACAATAATTTATCCCGATATTTATCTTTTATTAATGCAAGGATATTAATTGGTTCTGAGACTAGATTTTCGACCTTGTTTGTGTCCATAAAAAACAAACCAGTTTTTGTAGCGAGATAATAACTTTTATAATCATCGGTATGTAATCTGTTAATTTTGTCGAGTTCTAAAATTGATTCATGTTCATTTGTTTTTAAATTATATTTATAAACCGTTTTTAAAGTACTAAAAATAATAGTATCATCCTGTCCTTTACCCAAAAATCTAATATTACCTTCGTAGGAATCGAGATTTAAAAGATTCATGAATTCATCTTGAATTCGATCATATTTAAACAATGAATTTTTAGCACCTACGATGACATCGCCGTTATTGATCGATAGAATCAGATTGGGTTTCATTCCTTTGAATGTGTATTTTTGAAACTTATTCCCATCAAATTTAAATACTCCGAAGTCCGGGGCCACAAACCACATAAAACCAATTTTATCTTGGGTTAAATCCCAAATATTGGGATCATAAATGCCTGCAACAGGAAACTTACGAAATTTCAGATCATCCTTGTCAGAATACAAAAATGTGAAAAAAATCAGTAAAAAAAACAGTACCTTTTTTCCTATCGACAATATAATCCTCCTCCAGCCTCTTTGTACCAACCTATATCAAGTCTTTATAAAATCTATCATTTCAATTTATTTAAGCAAAATCATTTTTTTAGTTATTTTAACACGATTGCTGGCTATCAGGGAATAATAATATATTCCCGCCGAGACAATTTCATTTTTTTCATTAAGACCACCCCAATTCAGCGAATAATGTCCACTCTGAAAAGTATCCTGTGCCAGGGTTTTGACTAATTTCCCCTTTAATATTATAGATATTGAGTTTTATAAAACATTTTTCCGGTAGAGTAAACTCGATCGATGTTTGCGGATTAAAAGGATTCGG
>CAZCHS010000016.1:40799-45408 GCA_964498725.1 uncultured bacterium
TCCGATGATGTATAAATATTGAAATCCCCGGCCAATATAAAGGGTGAGTTCCCGGGCAGATCATTCAGATAATTTCTCAATTTTTTTGCTTGCTCCTCCCTTTTGGCAGCATCGCTTTGACCGGCCTTCAGGTGTATTCCATAGATGGTGATTGTGTCTTTTGTCATCATATACTTTAATTTTACCTCAATGGCATCGCGCAAATAGCCGCCAGCAATTTCCACTTCTTTGATAGCAATGGGCTGGAACATCTGGTTTTTATAATACACACCGATATCCTGCCAAACATCAGTCCTGTTATCATCGGTTTTCTGATCAATAAACGAGACTGCGTAGATATTATCTTCGTGGTTTAAAACATTATCCAGAAATCTCGTCTCCCCATCAAACCGGCCATAAACTTCCTGAAAAACAATTATATCCGGATCTGTTTCGTCAATGATCGTTCTGTAATATGGGTCTCTTTGGGTTTCGGATTTGCGATCATAGCCATCGCCCCCATAATTTTCCAGATTATAAGTCATGATTCTAACTTTATTAACTGCGCTTATATTCGCAACCCAAAAAATAACCAGTATAAATGTGATTAAATATTTTTTCATCAATTACTCCAAACAATTCAAATCAGTTAAGAAATTTATACATTTATCAACAGTTATTAAAATCTTTTATATAAAAGGGAATGCCGATAAAAGCAAAGCCTCCTGTATAGGGAGGCTTACGAATTTATCAAACTAATCTTTTTTGTGATACAGGAACCACTTCAACAGGTCTGTCTCATTGTAGGCCCGGGACCAGGAGTTGTGAGTGGCATTGGGGAAAACTGTAAATTTAACAGTGCCACCGTGATTTTCCAGGGCTTCCACCATCTCTTCAGATTCGCTGATAGGTACCACTTCATCCTTTGCACCGTGGAAAACCCAGGTGGGTATGTTGGTTATTTTCCGGGTTAATCGGGGTTGCCCGCCGCCGCAAATCGGTGCGATAGCTGCGAATAATTCCGGATATTCACAGGCCAGCGCCCAGGTACCATATCCACCCATGCTCAATCCTGTCAGATAAATTCTGGAGCGGTCTATATTGTATTCATCTGTAATAGTATTAATCAGTGTATGCAGATTTTCTAACTGAGTAAAACTGCTCCACCAGTCTCCTTCCGGACATTGCGGTGAGATCAGGACATAGGGAAAATTCTTATCCTGCTCGGCAATTTTTGGCGGGCCCCACATTTTAACTTTTTCCGGATCATTCCCCCGTTCTCCGGCACCGTGCAAAAAGATCATTAAAGGAAAGGCTTGCCCCTTCTCCTTATAATTCTTTGGCAAATGAATTAAATAGTCGATATTAATTTCCTTCTTGATTTTTGTTTCCAAACCGGCAGTATGCTGCCCGGGGTCGGTTGGAAAGTTAGATTTCATCACTGAACATTGCATAAAAAAAACAGTTATAAAAACAACAAATACTTTTTTCATTTTGATTCCTCCAGGTAAAAATTTAACATTTTTCTGTATATTTCACAGTAATTTTTATACAGCCGGTGATTTTATCCCTTCTTTTTTTTTCAGGAAAAAAGATAAATAACTGACGTTAAAAATTTTATACTGTTTGAGCATTGTAAATCAAAAAAATTTAAACCTTCAACACATCATAATCAGCCAGAATTTTTCTTTTAATAACTGAAATATTTTTATATTTTTGATAAAACAAATTCGGAGGAGTAAATGAAAAAGCTATTGACCCTGTTGCTGGCTGGCGCGTGTATACTTTCAGCAAATACTTTTAAGATCAATTCACCCAATAATTTTTTGGAGGTAATTGTAAACGTAGACAGTACTATTAATTATGAAGTTAAAACTAAAAAGGAAGTCCTTCTTAAACCCTCACAAATTGCTTTAAAAACCAGAAACAATCACTTTGGCATCAATGCCAAAATATTGAACCACAATACCATTACCATTGATAAAGTAATTCATCCGGTGGTAAAGGAACAAAGCGCTCAAATTCATGACCTCTACAATCAACTGGTTCTGGAATTCAAAAAATTCAATCTGGAATTCCGGGCTTACAATGATGGTGTCGCCTACCGGTTCATTACCAATGTCGACAGAGAACAAACCATTGTCAACGAAACCATAGAATATAATTTTCCCTCTAATCATCCTATCTGGTTCCCTGAAGAAGAAAGTATGTATACCCACCAGGAACGTCTTTATGACTATACAACATTGGAAGAAATCACAGAAAAACGGATTTGCTCCATTCCTACGCTGATTGAACAAGAGAATAACCGGAAAGTATTTATCTCAGAATCCGATCTTTTCAATTACCCGGGGTTCTTTTTAACCGGAACAGAAAAGGGTCTGAAAGCTGTTTTTCCTCATTATCCGAAAAAGACCAAACAAACCAGTGACCGGGATGTGCAAGTCCTGGAAACTGAAAATTACCTGGCAAAAACAGCCGGAAAACGCACTTTTCCATGGCGTCTGATGATCATCGGTAATGACAAAGAACTGGTAGAGTCGCAACTGGTATATCAACTGGCCCGTGAATGTCAGATTAAAGATACCGGATGGATCAAACCCGGCAAAGTGGCCTGGGACTGGTGGAACGCCCTAAATATAACCGGCGTTAATTTCCCCTCCGGCGTCAATACCGAAACCTATAAATATTATATGGATTTTGCCGCCAACTATGGAATAGATTACATTATCCTGGATGAAGGCTGGTATAACCTCGATGACATTATGCAATTGAATCCGGACATTGATATGGAAGCATTAGCAAACTACAGTAAAAAAACTGGTGTTGGTCTGATCCTGTGGACCACCTGGAAAGCCCTGGATGATAAATTGATCGAAGCATTAGACCAGTTTGAAAAATGGGGTGTGAAAGGGATAAAGGTAGATTTTATGCAACGGGACGACCAGTGGATGGTGAATTATTACGAAAAAGTCGCCCAAAAGGCAGCTAAGCGAAAAATGCTGGTGAACTTTCACGGCTCATATAAACCGGCCGGTCTGCGCCGCGCCTATCCAAATGTCATTACTCGCGAAGGTGTTCTGGGCCTTGAACAATCAAAATGGGGCGACAAAGCCAATCCGGATATGGCGGTGATCCTACCCTTTATTCGCAATGTTGCCGGCCCCATGGATTATACCCCCGGCGCCATGCGCAATGCAGTAAAATCCAATTTTCAGCCCATGTTCAGTAAGCCCATGAGCCAGGGCACCCGCACGCATCAATTAGCCATGTACATTATATACGAGAGCCCTTTGCAAATGCTGGCGGACAACCCTTCCCACTATTACGATGAGCCCGAATGTATGGAATTTTTAGCCGCTGTTCCCACCGTATGGGATGATACTGAAGTTCTTGAAGCAAAAGTCGGTGATTATATTGTCACTGCGAGACAATCAGGCAATGAATACTATCTCGGAGCCATGACAGATTGGGAAAGCCGGGAAATTAAAGCAGACCTGGATTTCTTAGGAAAAGGTAACTACCGGGCGATTATATATCAGGATGGTATCAATGCTGACCGAAATGCTGAAGATTTTACGCAGACCAAAAAACAAATGACAGCAAAAGACAACATTAAAATTTTCATGGCACCCGGCGGTGGTTTCGCTGCGCGATTCGTACCTGTTGAATAAGCTCACTTTATAATAAACAAGGGGCTGCTGCCCCTTGTTTTAATACGATGCTTCACCTCTTTTTCTTTTCAAACCGTAAATATTAAAAGCAACCGAAGCCCCAAGCATGACAAGACCAAAACCGGTCAAAAATCCCTGAAAAAAATCACCGGTGTTTGTAAATCTGTCCAGTAATACTGCGCCGGCATTGCACCCCAGACCAATGGATAACAAAAGTTGTCCGATTTTAATTAACTTTTTACCGGAAATATCACTTTCCCGGCAGATTTTTCTTAATAACATACCATTTCTCCTTTTAATTAGTGACTCGATAAAAGATCATCGCCATAATTTTCACCGCAGCGGTGATAGATAAGACAATAAAAATATCCCAGCGTGTGATTTTATTGGCTATCAGTTCATAATAAAAGACAAAAGCCAGGACTGCAATATTGGCAAAAATCGCCAGCCGGGTGGATTTGTACTGATGCAGTTTAAATCGTTCATCCATAATTATTTTTCCTTCATTTATCAGTTTCAGTTAATACAAACAACTCATCAACTTTACAATTAAAAATTTTTGCCAGTTTCAAGGCCAAGGGAAGACTGGGAATGTATTTTCCCTTTTCAATGGAATTGATGGATTGACGGGATACGCCGGATAATTTCGCCAGGTCTTTTTGCGTCAATTCCAGTTTACTTCTGAAATCCCTGATTCTGTTCATTACTGTTTCATTCATTTCACTTCCATGTAAAGTTTGCTTGACACGATAGTTTACCACAGCAAAATCTTAAAGTCAAGTGAACTTTACATTTATTTATTTGTATTCCAGGGCAAACACCATCAAAACCCCAAAACCACCACCTTAACTCAAGTTTGCAAAACCATTTCTCCTCAATAAATCATTTCAAAAAAACAAACTTAACCTGAATTATTCATGAATTTTCAAATTTTCCAAGCAAAGAGAATAAAATTA
>CAZCHS010000017.1:0-44354 GCA_964498725.1 uncultured bacterium
TTAATTTAATTTTTCTAAACTTTTCTCGATAAAGGCATCCATATCCCCGGGATGGCGACTGGAAACCAGGTTGTCATCAACAACTACTTCTTTATCGACGAAATTAGCGCCGGCATTTTTAATGTCCTGGATAATGGATTTGTACCCGGTAAGAGTTCTCCCTTTTAAGACATCTGCCGTGATTGGTAATTGCGCGGCATGACAGATCAGAAAGACCGGTTTGCCGCTGTTGACAAAATCCCGAACAAATTTTACTGGCTTTTCATGAGCCCGCAATCTATCGGGGGAATAGCCACCGGGAATCAATAAGGCGTCAAAATCTTCAGCACTTACATTATCTATAGATTTGTCCACTGTAACCGGTGTATTATTCTTTTTTCCGGTGACGATTTTACCTGTTTCAAGACCAATATTAATGACCGAATGGCCGGCTTTTTTATAGGCCTCCACCGGGGCCGTGTATTCAATATCTTCAAACATATCATCAATTATAACTGCAATTTTTTTCATCTTTAACTCCTATGTTATTGTATCACTTACATTATACAAGATGGTCATTAAAGTGTTGAAAATCAAATAACCGATGCTTAAATTGGCATTATCTCCGGCTTCAAAAAAAATAGCCAAAACCCCGAAAATCAAATAGAACCAAAAATATATTGCAACAAAGTCAATAATAACCTATTTTACATACCAGTACATAAGAGTTTGTATTTTTGTTGTTTGAAAACTAATTAAAGCAAACTTAAAAAGAGGACATTATGGTAGGGAAAAAATTATTTTTTAGTTTAATCACCGGCTTAATTTTTATGAATGCACTTTTCGCCACTAAGTTGGTAGAAATGAAAGTGGTGGACAAAAATTACCTGATGCTGCATTTTCAGGACGGTGTTGTGAAATTCGTCGATAATGGGCAGGGATCTGATGCTTATCACGGTCACCATTCTGAACCGGATAATTCTTATGCTGTCAGTTTTGGTGAGGCACTGAATCTGACCGGTGTGGCAAGTGTCAGCAGTTGGACGATCAAGTCCGGTGATAATATGGATTTTGGCGCCACTGGCGTACAACCTGTAGCGGTATTCAGAAAAACACGGGTCAATGGCATGTCCTATACCGGCTGGGACCAGGTCAACAGTGATCATGGGTTTGATTACACCAAAGAACATTTTATTTATCTGCAATTACCGGCATCAATGAAGCAGGATAATAATTATACAGTGGAAATCAATGAAAATTTGAATGCTGACACTACCAGCCAATCGTTGACTTTTGATATTTTCAGTAGTAATTCTGAAGCGATTCACACCAACCTGGTGGGATATATGAGCAGTTCCCGGGCCAAATCTGCGGACCTCTATCATTTTCTGGGCGATGGCGGCTACCGCGATTATGCCGGTTTTGAAGACAATGAAGTCTATATCTACAATGTGGACTCTGATGATTTTCAAAACGTGGGAACGGTGAAATTCTGGATGGAAGGAAAAACCGAGAGCAATCACAATTTGACTGGTGGCGATGTCTGGAATATTGATTTCACGGGATTTACAACTCCCGGAACTTACCGGTTAGCTGTCGAAGGCATCGGTTGCAGTCAGGAGTTTGAAATTCGCGATGATATATATCATGAACCCTATAAATTATCCGTACTGGGTTATTTTTATATGCGAATCGGACAGGACAATCTTGACATGACACCGGTTCCACGGCGGCCGCTTTACATTCAGGATCAGGATCCGTCAAACTGCAAAATTTACGTCACTGACATGGATCCTTATCATCCCCAATGGTCAAGTTTCGCGCCCGGCGATAAATGGGACAGTCCTGCCAACTGGGCTACTTACAAAAAAGAAGGCAGTCCCACCAATCCCAAAGCCATTGGCGGTCACAGTGACGCTCTGGATTGGGACCGGCATTTAGGCCATGTGGTTAATATTTACGATCTCTGTCTCGCATATATTCTGAGCGATGGCGCACTGGATGATGATGACCTGCGCATTGCAGAAAGCGGCAATGGCATTCCTGATATTCTGGATGAAGCCCGCAATGAAGTGGATTTCTGGTTGAATCTTCGCTACCAGGGCGGCTATTCCCACGGTATTACCAATCCCGATGGCAATAATAAACTTTACCAGGCGGATAATACCCCAATCGCCGCCTGGGCTAATTCCCTGAACAGTGCCATGCTGGCTTATTGTTTTCAGATTTCCGGACACAGTGATCTGCGCAATGCTTACAGGGATTCCGCCATTATTGCCTATAATTACGCTAACAGTTTGGCTGACCCAATGGCAGATACAAAACTGGAGGGTATTCGTGGCCGGGATTTTAAAATGATGACAGCGGCTTATCTATACAATTTGACAGGGAACACAGAATACGAAGATGTAATAAAAAATGAATGTATGGTGACCAGTTCCACTTCCAGTATTCGCCAACTGGGTTCTTATGACCAGATATGGGGCGCGGCTGCCTATATGCTGACCAAACGGGCGGTGAATTATCCTGACCTCCAGGCCAATATGAAAGCCGCGATCATTGCCAAAGCAAAAAGCAAAGAAGCGGACAATGTTGTCAAACGGCCCTCCCGCCGTGGTTACAGCGCCAAAAACGCCTGGTGGCAGAGCGCCCAGGATATGCCACGCACTGTGATCGCCCATGCAGTTTCCCAAGACCCGGTTGAAAAACTCTACTTTCTCGATGCACTGGTCATGGAATCCGACTGGGGGCTGGGCAGAAATCCATTGAATATGATCCAAATGACTACCGCCACGACAGAACTGGCGGATAAACGCAGTATCGAAAATTGTTATACTTCCGGCCGTAATGACGGTACGCCGGGACTTCATCCGGGACACACTCCCTATCTGAATGTGGATGGGTGGGGTGGCTCCATGGCAGGCAGCAATCCGGGTAAAGTATTAAATAAATTTTATCCCAATACCAGCAGCTGGCCTCACGCGTCGAAATATATCAACACCCGCTTCATCTGGGCCCATTCGGAATTTACACCCCGTCAGACCATGAAGGGCAAAGCCCTGAACTATGCCTATTTGTACAGCTTGTCCAAAAGCGGCGGCAACATCACTCCGGTTTTGATCGCGGACGCGGGTCCTGACCAGCGCATTGTCGATGAAGATGAAAATGGCAAAGAGACCGTACAATTGGACGGATCCGGAAGTTATTCCACCAGCAGTGAAATTATTAGCTATCAATGGACACTGGAAGGTTCGGAAATCGCAACAGGAGAGACCGCCACTGTGGAATTGGATACCGGCAGTTACCAGATAATTTTGGAAATTGAAGATGCCGGCGGGGAAAGTGCTGTTGACAGTGTTACAATTGAGATTATTAAAGTGTTTTCGGAAGTGCAAGCCGATTATGATTTCGAGACTCCGGATCAGTTGGATGACTGGATTATTGATAATTGGGGAGAAGGCGGAATGCCTTCCGGGACAATTTCTTCGAAAAAAGCCAAAAGCGGTTCCGCCAGCCTGAAACTCAGCGGTAATTTTGTGAATAATGCCGATATTGTCTTAAAAAAAAATGGCGCACTGGCAGATGATATAGAAACCATCATCTATTATGTCTGGGTGCCCCAGGCCCTGGTGGACTCTTCCCAAGCCGCCGCGGCCATAGATTCATCCGCAGCTGGTGGTGTTCAGAATTATCTTATGCATACCGGCTGGGATTGGAAAAGCAAGTGGATCAGCCTGTTCGATCTTCAGGGTGACGCCTGGAATAAAATTTCATTTCAAATACCGGAGGATGTGGAGAATGCCAATATTAAGGAATCCGGGCTGGTCTTTAATCTTCAAAACGCAGGTGTTGGCGAAAGCAGTGTTTATATCGATGATATTTATTTTGAAAAAGAGGAAGGGCCCACAGCCATAGATGACAATTTCCTGACTGAAACGCCCTCGGATTTCAAACTATTTCATAATTATCCTAATCCCTTCAATCCGGAAACAAAAATTCGCTTTAATCTGCCGAAAAGTGGCAAGGTCAGGCTAACAGTCTATAACATTGCCGGGCATAAGGTAAAATCCCTGTTGAATGAAAATAAAAATGCCGGCAGTTATGAAATTATTTTTGACGGCAGTCAATTGGCCAGTGGCGTCTATCTCTATACCCTGGAAGCCGGTGATTTTACCGGTATGAAGAAAATGATGTTATTGAAATAATTTTCGGATATGCTGATTATCATAAAGTATTTCTGACAGGTTCGTTACAACCACAACCTTGTAGGTTTAAAAACCGGCGTATTCTCATTTTGAAAAGGTTTATTCTTACCGCTTTTTTGCAGAATTAGCTAAATTCACCAGGTCGTCAGGAAATGGATTGAGGATAACCTGGTCTTTTACAAATTGGCTGTCAAAGCGGATTGCATAGGATTTTAGCAGATGAATAACTGTTGTCAGCGGAACACGTTCATCACGATATTCTTCCACTGTATTGAGGAAAAATTGTTTTTCTTTAGCTGATAAATTCTGGGAAAAGCCTCCGAAGATGTGATGAATGGAATTAATATTCGCTGCCGGTTTGGCTTGTTTGGCAAGAATTTCAGTTAGATTTGCTTCATACAGCGCGTAAACTTCCGGTACCGGTAGTTTTTCATGGTTTGCCACAATGTTTCCGCCGGTGCGATAGGCGGATTGGTTGTAAGCCATGAATAAATATTTATGCCGGGTATGAAATTCCACCAGGGCTTTCATTGTCCCTTCCTTTTTTGCAGACCGAAAGCGGGTATTGGTGTATAATTTCGTCAGGAAATGCTCCCGGATTTGAAGATTTTTCAGCCGGCCTTCGTCTTCAATTGCAGCGTTGGGAAAGTAAGTCTCCAGTTGCCCGCCGAAAAATCCCTGCCCGCGGTTGGAAGAAGAAAGATTACTGAGGTTGTGATAAATTTTTACATCGTTTATGCCGCAGGAAGGGGAACGGTTTTTCATTATGAAGCCGTCAATATCCTTTTGAGATGAAAGAAAATCCCGAATAAAAGTCGCCATTTTTTCAGTCACATCTTTTTCTTCCGCCGGTTGGATCATACGAATATCATTACCGTCGCGCCCCAGGCGAAGCGGCTGTCTGGGAATGCCCAGGCCAATCTCTACTTCCGGACATACCGTGATAATTTCAGCGAATGTTGTCATTTTATCGACAAATTTATCGGGTATTGTTTGACCGTTGTAGCGACAATTTTCAAATCCCAAACATTTACTGACAATAATTTTTGGTTTCATAATATCCTCATTTAATTGAATTAACAAAATATTTACACCGACTTAACCTAAACCATACCTTTGGAGTTTAATTTAGTATAATGAAAAAATTGATACAATGAAACAGGAAAGGCTGAATATGTCGAAAAATATTTTAATAGTAGATGATGAAGAAGATATTCGGAAGTTAATCAGTTTAAATCTGAGAAAAAACAATTATAATGTCCTGGAAGCGGAAGATGGTGTCGAGGCCATAAAAATTATTGACAAAGAGACGATCGATATGATCTTACTGGATGTGATGATGCCGGAAAAAGACGGTTATGATGTTTGTAAGGAACTGCGTAAAAACAATAATAATGTGCCGATTGTATTTTTAACGGCGAAAGACTCGGAATTTGACGAGGTGCTGGGGCTGGAACTGGGGGCGGACGATTATATTAAAAAACCCTTCAGCATGAAAAGCCTGATGTCCAGGATGAAAACAATTTTTCGCCGTGTAGAAGAACCAACGCCGGAAAAAGAAAAGATCAAAGTCTATGATATCGAGATCAATAAAACCGATTATACGGTCAAAATACAGGGTGAAAATGTCTTCTTCCCGAGAAAAGAATTTGAAATTCTGGCTTTTTTGGCTTCGCATCCCAATAAGGTTTTTCCGCGGGATTTTCTGCTCAGTCGAATCTGGCAGGAAGACACCTATGTTGTCGACCGTACTATTGATGTCCATATTGGCAGAATTCGCAAAAAAATGGGCGTTTACAGCAAATATATTAAAACTGTTGTTGGTGTTGGCTATAAATTTATTTTGGAATAATGAAAAAATTAACTATATCTTAACAATTCTTTAATCTAATTTTAATTACGCTTTTGTATTATTGCGCCGGGTTGGGTACTAATAAAAAATAGGATTGGACAAACAAGTGAAATTTCATAGAATTGTTATTTTAAGCGTTATAGGATTGAGTTTTTTATTTGCCGGGGAAGACCAGAATGATTTTAAAATTACCGGCAATGCTATAAGTGATTTTTATTATATCAATGATGCTGAAAAGAATGTTCATGCCAATTATAAGCCGAAGATGTTACGACAGGTATATAGCAATGAACGCAGTGGATTTCAATTTCGACGGATTTATTTGACCTTCGATAAAAATATTGATGACGCATTTTCAACGCGAGTAAGATTTAGCATGAGCAATACAGATTATAGTTATTCCAAAATGACTCCCGATGTCAAAGATGCCTATTTAAAATGGATAATTAACAGAGATCATTCCATGTATTTTGGTATCAGCGGCAGTCCCGCGTTCAAAGAAATTGAAAAATTCTGGGGATTTCGCCATTTGGATAAGACGGCCTCGGATTATTTTGGCATACGCAGCAGCCGTGATTTTGGAATTGCCGGAAGAGGGAGTGTTTTCAAAAATTTGAATTACCATTTTTTCTTTGGTAATGGGGAATCCAATGCTTCAGAACGCTTGGGACGCCTCGATAAACTCTACAGCTTGAGCCTCAGTCAGGAATTTACCAATCATTTTTTTTACCAGATATATTCTGACTATCGGCTATCCAAAGAGGGAACAGATGATGAATTTACAGGGCAGATATTTACCGGTTACAGATCTGATAAATTAAGATTCGGCTTGCAGTATACCTATCAGGAGAACAAATTGATGCGCTCTGAAAAGAAAGGTGATATTCATCTCTATTCGGTTCCCCTCATTTATCAATATATAGACAATGTGAGCTTTGTATTTCGGTTTAGTTATTACTCAGTTCAGGAAGAAAGAGATTATGTTCAGCAATCCTTTATCGGCGGCTTCGAATATAATATTCGCGAGGAAATTTCTATTATGCCCAATATTTTATACAATGATTATGATTTAGAAGGGCTGTCCCGTAAGGGGAAAGATGTCATAACAAGATTGACACTGGCTTACAAATTTAAATAATCAGGATCTATTTATGATAAGAATATCAAGTTTCTTTTTTAAAATTTTTTCAGCATTCTTTTTAATCATTCTGCTACTGCTGATATTGACTCTTTTTACCACATTTCGTGTAACTAAAAGTAATCATATCAATATTTTAAAAACAGAATTAAAAAAAGTTAATCTGGCGCTGTCTGATCAGGTTGTCCAGCATTTTGAAGCGGGAGACCTTGATCAGTTTATAAAGGAAAAAGGCCGGCAACTGAAGGTCCGTATCACTATTGTGGATACCATAGGAATTGTACTGGGGGATTCCGAGCACAATCCGGAAAAAATGGAAAATCACCGGTTTCGTGATGAGATCAACCATGCTTTTGAGAAAGGGGAAGTGGGTTCATCCCTTCGTTATAGCAACACCTTAAAAAAAGAAATGCTCTATGTGGCGCAAACCCTCAAAAAAGAAGGGGAAATTATCGGCGTGATCAGAACAAGTATGTTTCTGGAAAATATCAATGAAATTATCAGTGATCTGCGAACAAAGTTGTTGCGGGCCAGTTACCTGGTATTTTTTATTGCCCTGATTGTCGCCATATTCATGAGTCGTAATTTCTCAATACCGTTGACAAAATTAAAAAATGCGGCCCTTAGTGTTTCCAATGGTAATCTTTCTACCCGTGTGAATATTAACAGCAAGGGTGATCTGCGCACCTTTGCCGATAGTTTCAATGAGATGACGTCGCGAATTCAAACCCTTTTTACCCGCATTGAAAGTGAAAAGGAAACCTTAAATTGTTTATTGGAATCGATCAAAGAAGGAATATGCGTATTAAACAGCAAAGGTGAAATAATTTTGGCAAATCCTGAAATGGTGAAAATTACTGAAAGTGATTTGGTCGGAAAAAACTACACGGAAATATTTAAGAGTAAATATTTTAAGCGCGCCATTGAAAAATTTTTGAAAAACGAATCGGTCTCCATGGAAACCATTAAATGGAATAATAAGGATTTTATTGTATCCCTGGCCAAAGTGGAATCCAAAGGCGATATCATTCTGAGTCTTAAAAATATTACGGAAATGAAACAGCTGGAACAGATAAAAAAGGATTTTGTCTCCAATGTGAGTCATGAATTGCGCACACCGCTGACAGCGATCAAGGGATTTGTGGAAACCCTGCAGGATGAAGAAACCGATGAAACCAAAAAGCATTACTTCGGAATTCTGGAAAAACACACGGATCGTTTGATCAATATTGTGAAAGATCTGCTGGTGCTATCGAATCTTGAATCCCGCAGATCTAAACTGGATATTGAAAAGGTTAATCTGGAAGAAATGATCACAGATGTCAAAAAAGTCGTAGATTTGAAAATTCAGTCAAAGAATCTCAATTTTGAAACCTCTCTTGATCCGGAAGTCAGGGAAATTGACGGCGACCGCTTTAAACTGGAACAGTTGCTGATCAATCTGATTGATAATTCCGCCAAATACACTGACCAGGGAGGAATATACGTTTCCACCCGCAAAATCAAGAATAAAGTGAGAATCATTATCAGAGATACCGGCATCGGCATACCGGCCAAACACCTGGGACGTATTTTTGAACGGTTTTATGTGGTGGACAAATCCAGGTCACGAAAAATGGGAGGCACCGGTCTGGGGCTTTCAATTGTCAAGCATATTGTCATGCAGCACAATGGCAAACTGGATGTCAAAAGTGAAAAAAATGTGGGCACGGAATTTATTATCGACTTACCGATATCGAGGAAATAGGCTTATTTAAATATTTCCCGGATATAGTTATTCCAGATGGAATCCCAGGTATATTGCTGCATGATTTTACTGAACATATTCTGGTTCTTTTGGGGCTTGGCAAGTATCTCCTTGTAGATATTATTGGCGCTGACTTTAACCGGTTCCATATCGGAAATATAGATTGCATTATCACCGGCAATCTCGCGAAAAACCTCAAGTTCTGAAAGGATAAGAGGTGTTTTTACGATACCGGCCTCCAGTAATGGCATGCCAAAGCCTTCGTCCTTGCTCAATAATATCACCATCATTGAAACCTGGAAAAGATCGTGCACCATCTGCCGGTTTTCCACTTCACCGACTTTAATATTTTCCATCATTTCGTGGAGAAATAGGATATTATTTTCTAATTGCAGGTCTGTAACATAGCTTTTGATCGTTTTATAATATTTCATGGATACAGGGTCAGAAAAGTCGGGTGAGCCGGCAATTATAGCTGTTATATCGGCATCCTGTATTGTCAGTTCATGAATGATATCAATGGTTCGCTTCAGATTTTTTCGCGGCAAAATCCTTACGGGCACCAAAATCATTTTGGCGATTTTTTCAGGGGTCAGCCTGTTCAAAAATTGGTTTGTGGATTCATGGAGATTCAGAAACCCGGCGAGATTGATGCCATTGGGGACGATTTTAATTTTATTGGGCGGTAACTCCAGTAATTTGACAGCCTGCTTTTTCCGATACCGGGAGATGGCGATATAGGTTACATTTTTACTGGCAGTTTTCAAAATAGACCAGGGCTTGCGGTTAAACAGGTTATCCTTATAATCTTCCATCAGCCAGGCCATATCATGGACCCAGACATAAAAGTTTTTGTGGGGGTTGTTGTTGATGTAATTATGCAGGGCTTCGGTGGCAACCAAATTAAAGGGCATGGTCATCATATTGTGAATGATGATGTTCTTGATATCTCCGATATGGGTCACCAGTTTTTTTTCAAAATTTGTAACCGCCAGTTCATAGTTTTCCGGCAGAGATCCGCTGGTAAGCATTTTTTGCATATTCTGGATATAGGGATTACCCGGGAATAGCTCCGGAATATTAGTGGTTTTGATATTTTTGCTGTTGATATTGCCTTTTCCGGTCAGCATAGAGACGTACCAACCGTTTTTTGCAAATAACTGGGCCAGTGGCTCCAGCATAAATTCCACGCCACCCACTGCCGGTGGTATTGAGTAATGCAGCATTAAAAGTTGTTTGATCTGGGTCATAGTTTTATCCATTTAAAATCATTTTGAAAACCGACAAATATATTAAAAAATCCGGTAGTATTAAAATAAAATATTGGTTGTATTTCTTCCATTATTCTTTTAAAATAAATTATGTTAAAAATCAAAACAAATCTTAATATTATCGTTGTTATTACCCTTTTAATGATTTTCTTCACTGATTGTTCAAAGCAGGAGAAATGGACCACGGATTCACCGGTTGCGCGGGAGAATTTCTTAAAAGGTAAGGATTTGCACAACGCCTTTAATAATGAGAAGGCAAAAGATTTTTATTTGCAAGCCTTTAAGGCTGACTCCAACTTCGCAGTTCTTTCTCTGATGCTGGCGGATATCTACTATGATACCGGCGTCAAAGACAGTGTTAAATATTTTCTGGAAAAAGCCTTTGAAAATATGCATAATGCTTCCCGTTTTGAACAATTGCTGATTGCCCGCGCCAGGGCCAATTTTCAATTTAACCGGGAAAAAGCAATGCGCATTGAAGACTCTTTATTGACGGAGTTTCCCAACCGGCTGGATTCCAAAGTAATTAAAGCGCAACAATTTTTTCAGAAGGGCGATTATACCAAAGCCCGTGAAATGTATTTTAATATTCTTAAAGATCATCCTGAATACGCAATGGCCTATAACATGATTGGGTATTCCTATGCCTTGCAGGGATATCACCGGGACGCCCTGGAATATTTTCGTAAATACCTGGAAGTGGCTCCCAATATACTGAATCCCTGGGACAGTCTGGCGGAATTTTATCTGATCACCGGCCGTTACCATGAAACCATTCAGTTGCTAAAAAACCTGATCGATACAAAAAAAGAACTTCTTGACCAAAACAGATTTATGACAGCTGTTATCTATTTAAAGATTGCTGACGCCTATAAATACCTTGGACAATATGATGAGGCAATTGACCACGCGGAGATTGCAAAACAAATTCATCCGCCGGTTCGCCCCATCCATCAGATCAATCATTTTCTTTTCAATCTTTATTATGAACTGAATGAAATTGATAAGATGCGGCAGGAATATGAACGGGTAAAAGATCAGATTTCACGGTTTGAAGCCAATTATATGAAAATCATACTGGATATTGCAAATAATAATTATGGCGCCGCTGAAAAAGAGATCAATAATTTTTATTCCAAAAGCCAAAATAAAAATAAAAATTATGTCAAATATATTGCTATACTACAGGGTGAATTGGCTTTTGCCCAGGAGAGGTACGCCATTGCAGCCGATAATTTCAAAACGGCGGCGGCTATTTTTTCCGACATTTATCCAGAAAAACTGGAGAATAAACATTATATCTCTTTGGGCAGGGATGGCAAAATAGATGAAGCGATAATGGGTTTTCAGAAGATTCTTGAGAAAAATCCCAATAATCCCGTTTCATTATTGAATATCAGCAAGTTTTATCACCAACAGGAAAAAGATCAGAAGGCGGGATTTTACCTGGATCATTTTTTTAGTTTGTGGTCCGGTGCTGATCCTGATTCACCGATGATGAAGGACGCGAAGCAATTGAAAAAGGAATTGACTGAGGGATGATGGTTGTCTATCCCTGACCGTGGTGTTTACTCTCATACTTTATCCGGCAACACATAAAACAAAATCGAAAAAAAGTGGGACATGGAACCCATTAATACAAATAAGTGCCAGATCGCATGACTAAATTTCATGGTTTTATTTAGATAAAATATTGTTCCGAAAGTGTAAAATAAACCACCGACAAAGAGCCATACAATGCCCATAATGTCCATGGCGCTGAATATCTGCTTCATTGCGATGATCACTATCCAGCCCATTGCAATATAAATAAAAGTGGAGACCCGATTGAATCTATGGATAAAGAAAAGTTTGAATATAATGCCTAAAACGGCCAACCCCCAAATGACACCAAAAAAACTCCAGCCCCAGGGCCCGCGCAGGCTTACCAGTAAAAACGGCGTGTAGGTTCCGGCAATCAATAAATAGATGGAGGCATGGTCAAAGAGTTTGAAAATGGATTTCACCCTGGGATTTGTAAAGGCGTGATAAAAAGTGGATGAGAGGTAGAGAAGCACCATGGTAGTGCCGTAGATTGAAAAACTCACAATCCGCCAGGTATCACCCTGTTTGGCGGCAAATACGACCAAAACAATCAATGCCGCGATTGCCAGCGCAGCTCCGATACCATGGGTGATTGAATTTATAATCTCTTCTTTTTTATCATACTTTATGGGGTCTTTGCCTATCACTACATTTTCCTTTATCATACTTAAACCTAAACCTCAACCTCAACCTTAGCCTTAACCTCAACCTTTATATCCATTAGGATTATTGGATTGCCAGCGCCAGGTATCCCGGCACATGTCATGCAGGTCTAATTCTGCCTGCCAGCCCAGTTCTGCTTTGGCTTTGGCCGGATCAGCCCAGCATTCGGCAATATCGCCGGGGCGCCGGTCGACAATTTTATAAGGGACTTTTTTACCGGCAGCTTTTTCAAAGGCGTGGATCATTTGCAGGACGCTGTAACCATTACCCGTGCCCAGATTGTATGTAACTTCCCCGGGATTTTTGGATAATTTATTCAGCGCGGCCAGATGCCCTTTGGCCAGGTCTACCACATGAATATAATCACGGACACCGGTTCCATCCACAGTTGGGTAATCATCCCCGAAAACCGAAAGTTCTTTGAGTTTTCCGATGGCAACCTGGGAAATATAAGGCATCAAATTATTCGGAATACCATTGGGGTCTTCGCCTATTTTACCTGATTCATGAGCGCCGATGGGATTGAAATACCGCAGTATTACGATATTCCAGTTCTTGTAGGCTTTGTAAAGATCACGCAAAATGGTTTCCATAACCAATTTTGTGGTACCATAAGGATTGGTAGTGGAGACGGGAAAATCCTCCTGGATTGGGACCCGTTCCGGATCGCCGTAAACTGTGGCGGATGAACTGAACACAATGTTTTTGACATTATATTTTTTCATCACGTCGCAGAGAACAATTGAGCCGGTTATATTATTGTGGTAATAGAGCAAGGGTTTCTCAACCGATTCCCCGACGGCTTTTAAGGCGGCAAAGTGGATCACCGCATCAAAGGTATGATTTTCAAAGATTGTTTCCAGGGCTTCACGGTCCAGAATATCAACTTCATAAAAATCAACCTGTTTGCCGGTGATTTCAGCAATGCGGTTAACTGCTTCTCCCTGACTATTGGATAGGTTGTCAACGATCACAACCTCATGTCCGGCATTCAGTAATTCCACCGATGTATGACTGCCGATGTAGCCGGCGCCGCCTGTTACTAATATTTTCATGGTCTTCCTCTTTTCAAATTTAATGTACCTCAGTCGGGGGCTAAAAGTTAAAATTAAAATGAAGCATTACCAAAAAATAAATGTCATATTTTTGTAAAAAATGATGTGAATTGGATTACTTAACCGCAGAGAGCGCAAAGGATGCAGAGGATTGTAGAATATTTATTGATGTTTTTGAGATAAATATCGATCAAAATCATTTTGATAATTTTTCTCACGGATAACTTTGAATTTATCAAATTCCTGTTCAGCTAATTCCCTGGCAACTTTTTGACTGACTTTACCTTTATTCTGTAGAATTTCTTCTTCATTGAATTCCAAGAAAGCGTCGAGTTTTTCAATCCAATCATTCATGTACATAACGATACCTTTTTGCGCCTGATTTTCTGCGTAGTCAAGATACATACTTACAATTCGATTCAAATGATCAATTTCATCCTCATTCAGATAATTTTTTGCAACTGATACATCAGATTTTCGAATTGCTCCTTTTGGTGCATTTTTCCAATTTTTCAATCCCATGTTTGGTTTTGAGCTATTCGCTCTCTCTGAAATTAACTCTGCTGCTGTTTGACCAGTAATTGCCCAATGTAGTTTATTTTGAACCGTGGCAAAAAAGTCTTTTGTAATCTGCTCATCAACATCATAATCTGCACTGCATTGGGAGTAAATATCTGTTATTTTCTGGTAAAACCGCCGTTCACTGCTTCGTATGTCCCTGATTCTGGCCAACTGTTCATCAAAATAGTCTTTGCCAAAAATCTTGTTCGGGTTTTTCAGGCGCTCATCATCCATTGTAAATCCCTTGATGATATATTCTTTTAACCGCTCTGTTGCCCAGATTCTGAAATGGGTTGCTTTTTTACTGTTGACTCGATAACCAACTGATATTATGGCATCCAGGTTATAGTAATTAATATTTCTGGTAATTTCTCTGCTGCCTTCAATCTGAACATGTGCAAATTTTGCACATGTTGAATTTTTATCCAATTCTCCAGTCTTAAATATATTACTTAAATGCTTTGTAATCACGCTTCTATCAACCCCAAACAACTCCCCGATCTGTTGCTGGGTCAGCCAAATCGTTTCATCCCGGATAAATACCTCAAAGCGAATGTCACCATTGGGTGTTTTGTATAATAAATACCGCTGCCTTTCCAGTGAATTATTCTCTGAACTCATTTTAAACATTTCTCCAGTATTTCCTGCTTTATAACCGGTGCTTTTGCAATTATTTTTCTCGCTTCAAAAATTTTTGATTCCAGTTTTTCTATTTTTGATACTAATTCTTTTTGGACTGATTTTGGAGGAACTGGAATTGTTTTTTTCATTTCTGAAATCAACTTCCAGATATGAATTATTAGTATCAAACTGTTTTTTGAATACATCTGCATTTTCATCAAAATTAAGATGCTTTAGAAGTGCTCTGAAATTATTTTTATTTATCATTTTGTTCCCGAAAAATTTATTGTCCGCAAAATGGAAATTATTCTATTTTCAGTCATAAATCAAGTTATTTTCCTGCCAGCAAATAATTGATATTTGGGAGTATTTTATACTCATCCTTAAAATGATTGTCTGAAATAGCGGACTGGAAGTCCGCGCTCCCGCTTTAATTATTTGGAATTTTTTGTGATTCACGAATATATCTCTGCGACCTTTGCGTGCTTTGCGGTCTATCATTCTTCCAAAAAAATAAATTTTATTTAAAACTTTTTTCCTTAAGGTGGGTCTAAGGGAAAATTATGAAAAATGAAGAATTAATAGCAAACTATTTAGAAGGCGATATTTCGGCTTTCAATGTCCTGGTCAGAAAACACCAGAGTCAGTTGTTTAATTTCCTGCTGAAATATATAGGTGACCGGGAAGCGGCCGCACCCCAACAGGAACTTACCCCTGAAATGTTAGAAAAAATACAGTATGAAAATTATAAACTTACCACCCAACTTTTGGAATTTTACCAAGCAAGGGATGAAAAACAAACTGCGGTCATGTTTAAAAATTTACTGACCGAAATGCGCAAGGAACGCAGCCGCGAATATGAAGAATTGCTGGGTACTGTTAATCATGCTTACCGGGCCAATGATATAAGAATACAGCAGACGAGTCATACAGTCGATGAAATTATAAATTTATTAAGCACCGGGTGCTCAAAATAAAAACCCAAATTTATGGAGAAAGAATCTGAAATTTGGAATAAATGGAATAATAGCGATGGGTTTTATTTAGCGGGATTCGGAGCCGTT
Source organism: uncultured bacterium (assembly GCA_964498725.1). GTDB lineage: Bacteria > Fidelibacterota > UBA2242 > UBA2242 > JAFGTP01 > JAFGTP01. Next base: position 15,741 of record CAZCHS010000017.1, read on the forward strand.
TTTAATATTCCGGTTCTGGATATTCTGAAGCGGAACTGGATTCAATAATTGAAAAAACGCAAGCGAATATCATCAAAACCCTTTCGATCTATGGTTCTACACTGAAAAGTGTCAAGCCCTCCGAAAAGATCCGTGTTATTATCAACCTGGATAATTACAGTTCCCGTAAAGAAAGAAATCTCTCCTGCAAAAAACAGGATGTGCTTGATTACACAGCGGGGAAAATTGATTATTCAGAATTTGAACAACGATTTGTTATTAAATAGAATTATAGTGAAGGTAGCCACCGGCAGGGTATTACTTGCCGGCATTTTTTTATGGTTTTTCATTGGGAATGTCAAACCGGAAGGTAGTCCCGGTTTCTGGTGATGTATCAAAACTGATTTTACCTCCCAGTATTTCCTCGCCAAGTAATTTCATGGAAAAGGTACCAAAGCCGTGGCCGGAACCTTTTTTGGTGGTAAAATTCCGTTTGAAAATTTGTCTGGCAATTTTTGGTTCAATAAATCCCTCATTCCATACATACATTGAAATGTATTCTTCACTGATTTCGTGGTAGACTTTGACTTCCCCGCCTTTAGGCGTCGCTTCCAGGGCGTTTTTGATCATATTGGTGAGCACTCTGATGATGATCGCTATGTCGGAGTAAAACTTTATTTTCTCTATAGTGAGGGGTAAGGTTAATAATTTGTTTGCCTTGACACTGTGATTGCTAAAAACCCGGTCGATCTCATTGTAAACGGTTTTCAGTGTGACGATTTCGATTTCGGCAGCAACTTCATTATTTTCATTCTTGACAATTTTCCGCTGGAAGTCAATTTCCCGCACCATCTGATAGGTCAGGTCATATATAATTTGGACGATCTCTGTATTTTCCGTGCTTTGATATTTTAGTATCTCGCAGCCATTGATTATTCCGGAAACCTTATTGAAGATATCATGAAAAAAGACCCGTTCCAATTCCGCCATTTTTTGACTATAGGTTATATCTTCCAGAAAGATCAGGACAAAACTCTTTCCATAAATATCAATATGCGCGGACTTCACCTTAAAATATATATTTTCCTGACTGCCATTGGTCTGCGCTCGGATGGAACATATCTGTTCTGCAGTTGAACTATTTTCCAGTGAAGACACCATGGAAATGGCAGCACCGCAGGATGAACAGTATTTGCTGGTGCCACAACCCCCTTCCATCAAATTCGCATTGACACAATGGACTGTTTCACCCAGCCTGTAGCCCAGAATATCCTTTTCATTTTGTAATTCCAGGGCATCAGCAAAACTATTATTAACAGCAATGATCTGTCTTTTGTCATTCAAAACCGCAAATAATCCACGTACAATTTTCATCAGCGATTTGATTAAATCATGGGTGGTAATCATTTTTATTTGCTGTTCCAGAACCTCTCGTGTTTCTCGCTGGGGAATGGCAAAATATGTTTTCATATTCCTGATCCTCTTCGAAAAATTATGATAGAAATGGCAATTAAATTTTAACTTTATAAGTGTCTGAATAAAATATTAGTAATATTTAAGGATAAAGTAAACTCACCGGCATAAAAAATCAGGAAGTTCATTGATCTCTTTCAGAGTTGCAATTGATCCGCTGAAATCATGTTGCCGTGTGAAATGATTTTCCATAATAACACAATCAATACCGGCTGACAGAGCGGATCTCAAACCCCGTTCAGAATCCTCAATGACAATCGCTTTTTCCGGCGCTTTGTTAAAATAGGACAGAGCTGTTTGATAGGGTTCGGGATGAGGCTTAGAGTGGCGGTAGGTTTCCCGGGTAAAAATTTTATCCATATAGCTGATGATCTCCCGGCCTTGATGGATGATGGCAAAATCATCAGGCATGGAGGTTGTCACGATTGCCATTTGATAATGAGGCTTTAACTTCCTGAGCGTGTCAATGACATGGGATATCTCAATATCTTTGGTTTTGAGATAATGCTGGTAAATCTCAGTCCGCTGCTTTCTCAATTGAATAACTTGCTTATCGGAATACCCTTTGTCTTTTGCTAATTCCAAAGCCGAATGGCCATTGATCATGATCTCCATGTAGCTATTGAAATCAAGGTCGATGCCAATAGTAGCGAGAATTTCGCGGTTGGCTTGATAATACCACTGTTCCGTATCCACCAAAACCCCATCGTGGTCAAATAATAGTAATTCCTTTTTCATGGACAAAATATAATATTGCTGAGTGTCAAAAAAAATAAAAAGCAATGGAAAATCGATCTCTATTGCTTTTTTTTTATGGTTGTACGGTCTTATTTCATCAGCATCATTTTGCGATTGAATACCTGGCTCTCCGTGGTTAATCGATAAAAATATAGCCCTGAAGCAAGATTTTCCGCATGCCATGACAGGGTATAGGTGCCGCTGCTTTGTTGTTTATCCACTAGTTTTTTGACCAGTTTCCCGTTCAGATCATAGATGGCAAGCTGGACGCGGGTAGATTTGGGAAGACCATAGGAGATTGTTGTTTCCGGATTAAAGGGATTGGGATAATTTTGCGAGAGTGACAGGGTTTCCGGTGTATGCTGGTCTTGTTCAATGGCGGTTATTTGTACTGGTGAGAGGGACAGATTATCCAGGCGTAATTGATTTTCCGATGTCAGATGACTTCGCAATCGGATATAAACTTCTTTTTCTGAATTTAACCAATCGGGTATGATCGATGCTGTTTGTAATTCATAAGCGGTGCGGTTGATTGTCACTGAATCTGCCGGAGTCCAGACCGTTTTATCAAAACTGTAATCGATAAATATTGTAGATGTTAGTTGATAAGCCGAATTTTTTGCATAAAAAGTGATATCAATCGTGTTATTGGAAATTTTAAGTGGTTGTTTCAAAGTCAATAATTGCTGGGAGGCTGTATCCTTCTGAATTTTCAGATGATAAATACCCTCATAGGGATTGGCCGTTGAAAAGTTCACGCCATTTCCCAATTGCCAGTAATCCCCATAATTCTCAAAATTATCATTAAAATCATTGACACCTACTGTGAGTGTATCCTGGTTGTTTTGTTCAATATCATCTTCAATATTATGGCTGACGATTAGATTGGTGGACTCTGTTTTGGCCAGCGCTTGGGCTTCGAACCAAACCCTTCTGATCTCACCCGGCTGCAACTGTTCGATGACTTTTGTTTCTGTTGCATTGGTTGAGGGTTCTGTTAGGGTAATTTCAATGTCAATAAACATTGACGAGCCGTTGTTGACCAGATTGACGCCGATCGGGTGTTTTAATAATGTATTGATTTTCTGGCCGGGACGAATGAAACCCTCTACTGCCAGATCGGATTCTGCCGGTGTTACGGTCAGATTTACGGGAATTGTTGGTAATGGGGCGTTGTCATTATTCGCCAGAAAATTAATCCTACCAGTGTAATTACCGGCAGAGAGCGGCGCCTTGAAATTCAGGGCCAGGTCCATTGATTCGGCAGGATTAAGTTTATTGCTGCTGTAGAACAAATCCAGCCAGTTATTGGGAAGATCGCCCATGCCGGAGCGTTTCATGGCCGTATTGCTGCCGGCTGAGTCCGCAAAAATAATAGTCTCGTTATCCCGAATAAAAATATTGTCAATAAACAAGCCTTCCAGTGTGGCATCGTCGGGACTGCTGTATCCCATATCAGAGGCAAAGCCAAAACGGATATTGACGCTTTGCCCGGCATATTCCGTGAGGTCAAATTTCACATCTTCCCAATGATCGGAATAACCGGTCCAGCCTTTGACGGAGGTTCCCATATTCCAGCCCTGTTCCGGATGGCCAAAGGCCCATAAGGCTGAATTTGTGTAAGCAGGATAATCAGGTTCTATGACCCGGTAGGATTGGCCATTATCTGTAGAAAGCCAGACATTCCAGCCATCCCAGCCGTCATAGGGAGATTGGGCGCCGTCAGAGGGTTCAACCGACCATTTGGCTTTAAAGGTCAATTCCGGATCAGTGGTGGAGGATAGATCAATATTCGGCGTTTCCAAATATTGCAGCCAGTGATTTTCGTAACCGCCGGATGTTTTGATGCCACACCACCAACTCCGGCCTTCATAAGCATTGTAACTGCTACGGTGAAAGATCACCGGATCCTGGGAGTCCGTAGTATAGATTTCTACAGGCCCGGCGCTGTTGTTGGTAATGGTAATGGCCTGGCTTGCCGCAGTTGCGGCTGCTAATTCCTCATGCACGGTATCAGTAGAAAAAGAGAGCGAAACATCAGAGGTAATTTCATCGTAGATAATCGGTATATTGCGGCCGATTCGACAATTGCCCCATTTTATTCTAAAATAGCCCTGTTCACCCCAATTTCTGCCCCAACTGTTTTTGCAGATCCAGGATTGGGTGTCATCTTCCCAGCCGACGATCAGGATAGCGTGTCCGCCCTCATATTCACCCCAACTGTGTTCATAAACACCGCCATTGTAATAGGCAAAATCTTCATAGACATCATAACTGGCGGAGACCGGATGATGCAGGAGCGCGTTTTTGATATTGATCACCTGGGCCTCTTCCAGGGTAATATAGCCCCAGCCGGGAATTGTGACAGCGGAACTTTCCCAACCCTCGGCAATATTGCTGCAGGGCACGGAATCATCAGTTTCATAAGGCATGTATTTTTCATGGGGAAGGGGATTATTTTTTACAAATTCCAGTGCCGCATAAGGCCAGCCACCGTCACAACTGCCGGCTTCTGATCCGCAACTGAGTATATATTGCTCGGACAGATCGATATTGGAATCGGGGTAATCATAGTGAATTTTCCACCAGGCTTCGATTTGGCCGACTGCTGAAAAATCCCAGCAACTGCCGCAGGCTCCCTGACTTTTTACCGGTGTTACCCAGTTGCCATCATTATCCCGCCAGTCAAAATTGGCCGGAATTGTATCCTGCATGGGTAATTCTATCAATTTTGCTTCACCATCAATGGGAATATCATCATTATAGGTTCCCAGCAATTGCCTGAATTCCGCTTTGCTCAATTTGGAAATCGGATTTTCGCCGGCTGTCCAATTGGCATTATTTGTGTGTATGGCCTGTTGAATTTTTTCGACTTTATTGTTGCCGTAGCCGGTTACAGTCAGAAAAAGTGTTAATAAGAAAATAAGCGTTCGTTGCATTTCTCTCCCCTAATAAAAATTGTATCAAATCTAATAAAATCATTGATCAGATACAATTATATTAACCGGAATGTAACTCCCCGCTGCATCTTTCCACTATAGAGGATAGGCCTCATATTTTTTATGAATAATGCAGTTAAGTCGTCATTTTTCGAGTTGTTGGGAATTTCAATTTATTTCAATAGCCCTGGGCGTTTCTTTCCTATTCTTATGTAATACATGTATTAACCAGCCGATCATGGCTAAAATAAATATCAGTAAAAAAATATCCAGTACCAGGGTTTTAACCGGTGTCGTTTCAGTACCCTGAAACAGTTTCACAAATCTGAAAAGTGATATAAAAAGAACTAACCCGATATAGTAAGGATAAACTTTGACCCAGTAATTGCCACGGAATCCTTTATGAATATTTTGCTTAAACAACCAACCAAAAAGGATTGCAATTAAAAAATAGCCTGTCCACTGGATCAGATTGGCAAGAAAGTAGGCATTATGGGCAGTGACAACGGCATCGCCAATTTTTTCAAAGATAAATAATAAGAAAAAAACAGGCAGTAACGGGTAAATGATGTGTTTCAGGAAAAATTTAATTAATGTCTTGTGAGCCGATTCCGCTTCTTGTTGCAGCTGTTTGTCACTGTAACAGCCAGGACAGTAGCCTTCACCGATAACTTTTTTTCCACATGCTTTGCAGTATCCCATTCGGAACCTCCGTTTTATTTGTTAAAGGTAAAGCATTTTAAAAGATTTGTCAATTTGAAGAAAAAATGGCACTGTAGAATTTCCGGCTTTTGACGAAAGGAAACGTATCGGCGCGAAGTGGGCATTATTCATATTTTATGATTAATGCAGGTTGACATTCTTTGGATTTTGATGTTCACGAATTTAAACCATTGATATAAAATCCACCTGCCATGAACTGGCTTTACTTACCCTGCAACTGATGTTTGTAGCGAATCCGGATTTGCATGATAAAATCATAGTAAATATTCCGCTTGAAATCCATAAAGGCCCAGGGATAAGGGGAAAATTTGCCTTTGGAATATTGTAAGGCCGGATCAGCCCAGATGCCTTTACCGATATAAATTTTGTTGGCGCAATATTTTGCCGAGCCGAGCACGACTTTATTGAAATCGATGTAACCGACGTCCAGGTTGACTTTCCGTTTGCCATTAATGGCCAGTTCATCCTCAATATCATTGCAGATTAGTTTCGCGTCTGCCAAAAATAAGGGGTCTTCCAGTTGCTCCAGAGAAAATATACGACGGTAGATCGGCGAACCCATTTCCAGCTCATAATAATCCGTGCCTTCAAATAAAAAATCTTCACTCATCAGATCAATAGGAGAAAAGTGTTTAGTGATGATGGTTAAGGATTTTTCCAGCAAATCGGTTGAAGAATGCAGTGCGCCGATGAAATATTTTACCGGTGTGATTTCCTGTGGCTTCATGATATTACTCCAATTTTATTTTACCCAGTTTGGAACCCGGTACCCCAATTCCTTGTCATTATGCAAATTATCCGCCAGGGCTTCTTTCGCTTGCAGAACCAGTTCACGGGGAATACCAAAATGTTCCTGGATCACAAAAGAAAGGTCTTCATTGAATTTACCTTTGATCTTTTCTTTGGTTGACTCTTTTTTCAGGTAATTGTTATGAATGTATAAGAACTCATTCTCGGTTTTTCGGGAGAGACAGATGCCGTGCATAGTCATCCAGTGAAAAGACTGATCCCAGTATTTGATGTATTCCGGAAAGTCAATCGCCCGGTTCTCAAAAGAGTAGCGCCAGATTTTATTACCGCTTTTGAAGGTGTAAAGGGTGTAGCGGTGTGGACGGTCTTCGGCTTCCAGAAATACGGAATCCATGCTCAGATGGCGCTGATCGATCCGCAAGGGGTATTTAAGTAAGTAGCCGGGATCCAGCAGGTATTGGCCTTTCTGAAAGTTCAGCCTGAGAGCGGTATGGGTATTGTCACCTGATTTCATGTCCGCCAGTAAAAAATCAGTATCATATTCAAAATAATCCATGATTTTTTTTAAAAACAGGGTAAGGGAAAAACAAGTGCCGCCTAACCGGAATTTTTCAAAATCATCGATGATATTACCGGGATGTCGCATTACAGGTTGATCAAAATTTTTATGAAGCAGAAGGATTTTACTGACATTCTCATAGGGGAAGAGGGCGAAAGAACGTAGAATTTGACTGACATGATCCAGGGATTGATTTTCCTGTGAAATATCAAACAGGCGACTGAAGTGTTCCACCTCAGCTGCAAAGGAATTGTTTTGAAGCAGGTCAATCATCTCAGGTGTTAGTATACTTCTTAAAATTCAGATAATCAAGATAATATAAGATCTTGAGTGAAATGGAATTGGTTTGCGGCGAGCTAAAGGTGTTTTCGATATTTTGTAAAGGATCATAAATCACCTCTTCGCCAGTCAGGGAAATAGCGTTTTTCCAGACCAGTGATAATTCACTGCCGGGGGCAAAATTCCAGTTGTAGACCATGTCGATATTAAGGGCGTTGAAATTAATATCAGCATTCTCGTTATAATTATCATTGCCGGCAAGGTACCCGTTTTCTTTCAGGGTAAAAAACCTGTCATACTTTGCTGATGACCAGTAGTGGCGCAGCCGAAGATTCAGAGAGGACTTTTCCGAAAACATGTAATTGGAATTAAAGGTATTGGTGACAGATTTTACATTACGCTTGCCAAAATAGATAATCCCGGCAGTATCATCGTAATCGACATATCCGTAATCATTGATGTCATTAACGATACGAAATTGATAATTCAGATTGAAACGATTGCTGAACTTGAATTGTTGCGTTAGATTGAAGTGGTTCCACAACTGGTCGCGGGAACTGTCATAGGACTTAAAAAGGCCGCCACGCAGGCGAACAGAGTAGAACTTATTGCTATTGGTATTGATACCGGTGGAAAAACTATATCCCCGGGGTTTTTTGAAATACCGGCCATCCACTCGGGGTTCATAAAAGTTATTCCGTTCAAAGGGTCTCCATTCCAGGTTTAACCAGGCATTGGCATGATTTTGCAGCGTAAAATGCAGGCTGTACCGCAGCTGCGCCTCGCTGAATTTTTTAGGTTTATATTGTTCGTTATAATCGATCGAAAAGCCATTATACATACTCAGAAAAATGCTGAAAGGCTGATAATGCCGCCAGGAAATGTCCATATCATGACGAATTCTGTTATTTCGTCTCAGATAGCCCATATCATTGGGATCGAAGGTATCCGATATTACACCAAAATCATATTCATACTGAAGTTGCCCGCTGGTTTTACCCACCGATATATCGTATCTGAATCCCTGGTTGTGGTCATCGCTTTCATATTGGTTGCTGACAGCGCCATTGCCCCGTAAGGAATAGAGACGACTTTTGGTGAAAAAACGAAATTGAGTGGCCATAACATCAGCCATATAGTCACTGCTTTTCAGGTTGGAATTGGTAAAACTGATATAAGAGTTATTTTTCAAAGCCTGATCAACGACCAGCAGGTTATAGTTTGTAAAGCCCTGGGTCTTCAACTTCCTGGTCTCGCCGGTTACAGTGTCCATTATAGTGGCAAAGGAATTTTTAGTCATTGCGTTGAAAAAACCGATTCCCAGCCCGTTGCGGGTGCGGCCGGAAAGCTTAGTGGCATTGATCATCTGGGTTTTATCGGGATTTGAAATCACTTTTTCCGCCGGCTTGAGATAGTCCTCAACATCATAGAAGAATCTGGGAGTGGCACCGATGCGACGGGAATAGAAAATATTACCCTTGCTGAACAATTCAGCGGCCTCAGTGAAAAACTGGCGCTTTTCGGAGTATTTTCTTTCAAAGGGTGACAGGTTAAGGAACTGGTCATCAGATTGTACCTGTCCAAAATCAGGGATGAGGGTCATATCCAGAGTAAAACTTTCATTGATACCGAATTTCATGTCCATACCGCCATTGTAACTGGTCCCATTGCCGTTTTCATTGCTTTCAAGATATCCGGAAACATAGGGACTTAAAGAAAGACGTAAGGGGGGATTTATTTTTTGTAGGTTTTCCATTGTTCCGGTTTGTGTCCACCATTGATCAATTTGGTTATTGACATAGCTCCAGGAGGATTTTTCTTCCATACGCTTAATGGTACGGTAAAAATTGATTCCCCAGTCCTGCATTTTTTTCTTGGGAAATCTTAAAGCGGAGTAGGGAATACGGACTTCCGCGATCCAGCCGTCGCTGGTAATGGATGTGGCGCTTTCCCATACAGTGTTGGAACTACGATCCCGGCCGCTGGGAGAGTAGATCAGATCTGACTGCACTCCTGAGGCGGAAACAGAGAAAAAATATGAGATATTGCCGTCTTCATAGGGTGAAATTTGAATTTCAAAGAGATCGCTGGAAATTCCGGTATAGGAATCCCGCGGTCCCAATTCACAATATATTGAATCCGGTTCGTCAAACATTTTCGCGATCACATAAAAAGCATGACTGTCATAAGTGGTTTTGACCACTGTTTTTTTAGATGGAACCATGCCATTATAGGGTCTGACCTGAATAAAATTACTCAGACTGGGGCTGTTGTTCCAGACTTCATCATTGAACTGTCCGTCAATTTTGGGTGCTGACTGAGTGCGTACAGCCGGTGTCACCTTTTCATTCAAATGAAGGGCTGACAACTGCGGAATAATTAGGAGTACTAATATAAGGGATTTGAATATTTTCATACAACTCTTTCAACATATGATTAAACTTGTTACAATAGGTTACAATGTAACCGGTTTTATTTCAATGATTTGAAGTGAGTTGAGCTCTGTACCATACCACTCCATACCCATTTTCAAAACCACATAATATGTTGATTTTATCTTGAAAATTCAAAGGCAAAAGAAATGAATTGGCTGGCACAGAAATGAGTAGGGGAGAATCCCGGATTAATTCGCAATATTGGGGAATAAATAATAGATTTTGGTGAATGAATGGAATTGTTGATTTTCTCCAAGGGCAATATGGGCAGCCAGTGAAATCTTAAATTCCCTGTTTTAAAATATGTGAGAATGGATTAAATTATTGGCTAACAGATGAGGAGAATATGCAAAAGTTAATTTGGACAATTATCACTATCCTTGCAGGAATAATCATATTTTTTTCCATCAATTTTGTTTTATTCATGCGATCAAATAGTCAAATCAGCAGCGGTGATATGATCCCTGAATATTCCGGGGATACTGCTATATTGCTGGTGGTGGATATCCAGGAAGGCACCACCGGGAAAGTTTCCATAGACCACGCCTACCAAAACAAAGCCTCATCTCTATTTTATTCACTCAATAATCTGATAGCCGAAGCCGATAAAAGAAATATGCAAGTGGTTTACATTTTTAATGAAATCACAAATCCGGTAATAAATCTGTTTAATACAGCGATGAAAAAAGGAGCCCCGGGAACAAAACTGGATGATCGGCTGGATATTGCATCGAATCATATCTTTTCGAAAAGTAAGCAGGATGCCTTTTCTAATCCGGCATTTGAAAAATTCCTGACCGATAATAAAATCAACAGGATCTATATCACCGGCCTGGATGCCGGGTATTGTGTCCGCAGTACTGCCCTGGCCGCATTGAACAGAAATTATCAGGTCATACTGATCGAAGACGCTATTATCTCGAAATCGGAACAATTAAAGGATGATAGTTTTCAAGAACTGTCAGACAAAGGCGTCCGGATCATACAAGACGACCAATTTTGAATAAATTCATAACCAATCCTGATTAAGAGGGAACTAAAATTAATGAAGATGAAAAAATCCATTACAACCTTTGATATTTTTTGTATTGCCTCCGGAGTAATGATCAGTTCAGGTATTTTTATTTTACCCGGTATTGCTTTTGAAAGAACCGGCCCTTCGGTATTTATCTCCTATGCCCTGGCGGGATTAGCCGCCCTGATCGGAGTTTTTAGTATTATAGAATTGAGTACTGCGATGCCGAAATCCGGTGGTGACTACTATTTTATCAACAGAAGTTTTGGCCCGCTGCCCGGTATGATCACCGGTATCTTCAGTTGGTTTTCTCTTTCTTTTAAAACCGCCTTTGCAATATTCGGAATAGCGGAAATTCTGCACTCCATAACGGGCTATAATTTGTTGGTATTTGCGGCCCTGATTACGGTTTTATTTGTAATTCTTAACATCGTTGGCGTGGATATGGCGACGAAATTTGAAGTAATAATTGTCGTAACGTTGCTCCTGATCATGGGATTATATATAATTGCCGGTATTACCCATGTAGATGTTGGGCGGTTTACAAATTTTGCACCGAAAGGTATTAATTCGATTGTTTTGACTGCGGGTTTTGTCTTTGTATCCTTTGGCGGGTTGCTAAAAGTCGCCAGTCTCAGCGGTGAAGTTGAAAATCCCAAGAAATCAATTCCCCTGGGTGTAATTTCTGCGATTTTGGTAGTCACTGCTATTTATGCCTTTTTATTAATTGTACTGGTGGGAACATCAGAACCCGGTGAATTAATGAAGTCCTTAACCCCGGTGGCTGATTCGGCACAGGGTTTTTTGGGACAGTTTGGATATTATGTGATTTTACTGGCAGCTATGCTGGCTTTTGTTTCCACGGCAAATGCCGGCGTTATGTCAGCTTCCCGGTATCCGGTAGCGTTAAGTCATGACAATCTTTTACCAACTTTTTTCCAAAAGGTCAGTGACAGGTTTAAAACACCGGTGATGGCGATTCTGATTACCGGCCTGGTCATTTTTCTTTCCCTGTTACTGAAACTTGACACACTGGTAAAAATTGCATCATCTATTATTATTTTCTCCTATATTCTGACTAATGTGGCTGTCATCATTATTCGCGAGAGCGGGATTCAGAATTACAAACCCAGCTTTAAAGTGCCCTTTTATCCCTGGACACAGATTGTTTCCATTATATTATTTATACTCATGTTGCTTGAAGTGGGAATAGCCGCCATGGAAACCGTTGCTTTAATTATCATAATGAGTATGCTGGTTTACTTTTTTTATGGTAAAAAACGGTATAATAAGGAGTACGCGCTACTATATCTGGTGGAAAGAATTCTGAATAAAAAAATTACCTCCAATGATCTGGAGCAGGAACTGAAAGAAATATTGCACTCCAGGGACAACATAAAAGCGGATCGATTTCATAATCTGGTCATGAACAGTGTTGTCTTTGACCTGGATGAAGAGATGGATTACAAGACACTTTTCCGGAAAATTTCTGAGAAATGGAGTAATGAACTCAATATAAAAAATCAAAAGTTGATGGATCTTTTAGAAGAAAGAGAAAAAGAATCCAGCACGGCACTTTCTTCCTTCTTGGCCATTCCCCATATCATCGTCAACGGTGAAAAATTATTTAAAATGCTGATTATCAGAAATAAGCAGGGCGTTTATTTCAATGATAAAAATAAGGCTGTAAAAGCTATCTTTATTCTGATTGGTTCCAAAGACGAGCGACAGTTTCACCTGCAAGCCCTCTCAGCGATCGCCCAGATTACTCAGAATGAAAAATTTGAAAAATTATGGATGGCTGCTAAAAGCAAAGAAAATCTGAAGGATATTTGCCTGCTCAGTGACCGCAAACGAGTGTAGCCTTTGAATGACATTCTAGCACTGTTTTTGCACTTTTTTCTTCCTGTAGTGAAACCGAATAATGGATAGTAAATTGAAAAGAATTCTCATAACAGTTATCCTGTTTTTATTTGTTTACCACGCCGGGAATGCAAATGATAATTCCGGCAGGAATGTGGACGATTTAATAGTTAAGGCCAATACTTTGCTGGATGCCAGTGAAAGAGACAGTCTCAATTATTACCTGGCCAGGATTGTCAATACGGCCAGAAATTCCGCCACCGCGAAAATCTATCGCGATGCTGTTTATGATGTTGGCAATATCTATAAAAAAATTGGAATGCTGGATTCCGCCCGGCATTATCTTGAAATTGCCATGGATATGAATTTTGAGATGAATGACTCGGTGGGTATTGGCATGGTGAAAAACCAGTTGGGCGATATTGCAAGATATCAATCCAGACCTCTGGAAGCCCGCCAATTATTTATCGAGGCGACCAAAATTCTTAAAAATCAGGATAATAAACAGGAACTGGGAAAAGCCGTTAATAATCTTGGCGCTTTGTATGTTGTTTGGGGAGAATATAACTCGGCCAATCATTTATTTTTAAAAGCCCTCGAAAATTACATGGAAGCGGGCTATCAGGAAGGCGTCGCCTGGCTGCAATTTTCCATGAGTCAATTGTTCAAAAGAATCGGAGAGTATGAGCAGGCCCTCGTATATTCAAAGAAGTCACTGCAAATATATGAGCAATTAGCGGCCCGGAATGGTGACAGCGCCGGTGTGCGTATTTGTTATGCCCAATTGGGATTTTTATATACCCACCATTTTGACAGCCTGGAAAAAGCGCTGAAGTACCAGATGCAAGTACTGCGCATGGCCAGGAAAACCGGTATAAATGCTGTTTTGGCTGACGGGTATAATGGTGTTGGCCAGGTTTATTACAAGATGGAGAAATATGAGAATGCCAAAAAGTATATCAATAAAGCACTGGAACTACGATATGAAGCGAACATTAAAAACGGAATTCCAAGCAATTTGAAATTCCTCGGTTATATTGAAAAAGACCTTGGGAACTATGAAAAGGCGAAAGAATATTTTACAAAAGCGATACAATCTGCCATTATTCATAAAGACAAATCCATTCGCAATGATGTCTACTACGCCTTTTCATCGCTCTATCAAGACCTGAATGATTATGATAAAGCATTGATCTATATGAAAAAGCATTTGGCGCTCAAGGACAGTATATTAAGTACGGAAATTGCCAAAAGAGTCGCTTCCACTCAATTACAATTTGAAGTGGAGCAAAAAGATCAGGAGAATAAATTTTTATTACAGCAAAATAAAATACAGCAACTTCGAATACAGAGAAGCCGGCTGCTGCGGAATTTTTTATACGCGGCGGTCGGGATTATCGTAATAATCAGTCTTTTCGCGATATATTTGGTTTTAAAACAACGACAAATAAAAAGGCTTTACGGGCTGGTACCGATTTGCACCAGCTGCAAAAAAATCCGCAATGACAGTGGATATTATGAACAATTGGAAGAGTATGTCGCGGAAAATTCCGAAGCCAGTTTCTCCCACGGAATATGCCCGGATTGTATGGAGGAACTCTATCCTGATCTGTATGAAAAAATGAAAAATAAGTATAAGCAACAGGTCTGAACCCGGCAACCAATATAATCACAATGGATGGAAATTTTGAATAGGATATTGAGCAAGTTTTTAATTATTACAACGATTTTTTTAGTGTCAAAACCGGTTGCCTTTGGTGAGAACCGGGGAACAGAGTATTATGCCGGCAAAATTAAGACTCACCTGGAGAAGGCCCAATCTTTTACCTATAAATCCAATGACAGTCTACGGTATTACTCCGGGCTTGCATTAAAAGCCGGTGAAGAATCGGGCCGCCCGGTTTTGAAAAGAGACGCGGCTTATGAAATTGGATACATGTTTTCCCGCATAGGGATGCTGGACACCGCCCTTGTTTTATTACAGGAAGCAAAAAGACTGAGTGTTGAATTGCAGGATTCCAATGAAGTCGGCAAGGCCATCAACCGAATGGGGTTTATCTACTGGACCCAGTCCGAACATTTAAAGGCCCGCGAAGCTTATAAGGAAGCAATCAAAATTCACCAAAAGTACGAGGATAAACGGGAGATCGGACGGGCACTGAATAATCTTGCTAATCTTTACCGGCGCTGGGGAGATTACGAGCAGGCTATCGGCCTGTATTTAAAAGCCCTTGATCATTATATCGACACCGAATATAAAGAAGGTGTCGCCTGGCTTCAGTTTTCCATGAGTCTCTTGTATAAGCGGGTTGGCGAACCCAAAGAGGCGCTTGAAACAGTTAAAAATTCCTTAAAGATGTATAAACAATTAGCCGCTGAAAATGGTGACAGTTCCGGCATTAAAATCTGCTATTCACAAATGGGTTTTTTGTATACACACCATTTTGACAGTCTGGAAAAGGGGCTTGAATATCAATTGAAGGCCCTGAGATTGTCGCGAAAAATTAATATTAAACCGGTCACTGCAGACGGTTTGACAGGAGTGGGACAGACCTATTATAAAATGGGCAAGCTCGACCAGGCCAGGCCCTATCTGGAAGAAGCTTACAGACTGCGGATAGAATCCGAAATATTATCCGGCGCGGCCAGTAATTTGAAGTTTTTGGGATATATTCAGCTGGAGAAAAAGAATTATGACGAAGCTCTGGAGTATTTTAGAGAGTCCATAGTGTTATCCCGAAAAGAGAATAACAGCAATAACAGAAGCGACCTTTATCGTACATTGTCCCGGTTTTATGCTGAGACTGATAACCCCGAAAAGTCCCTGGAATACCTGAAAAAGCACATTGCGCTCAAGGACTCTATTCTGAGCACTGAGATTGCCAAAAAAATCGCTTCCACACAATTGAAATATGAAGTGGAGAAAAAATCCAGGGAAAATGATTTTTTAGTTCAGCAGAATAAAATCCAGGAATTGAAAATCGCCGGGGTTGGAATTATTCGCAATTTATTAATTGTGATTATTGCTATTTTTGTGTTGATCATCACCGGCGTGGTTGTCCTTTACAGAAAACAAAAACAGGTCAAAACATTGAAGGGACTTGTACCCATCTGTGCCAATTGTAAAAAAATTCGCAATGATGAGGGATATTACGAACAGGTGGAGAAATATATCTCCCATCACACCGGCGTGAATTTCTCTCAGGGTCTCTGCCCGGATTGTATGAAAAAAGAACAGCCTGAATTTTACAAAAAGAAAAAAAATCAGGATAAAATCTGATTATTGCTTTAAAAATTCCTGAATGGCGGCGGTGAATTTTTCCATATCACAGGAAGGCGCTAAATGCCCGCATTCATTGGATAATATAAGCAATTCCGCACCGGTTAATTCGGCAAATTCCAGAGCCGGTTGGGGATTAACAATTTGATCTGAATCGGAAACAATGATCAGCAAATCAGCCTTTACTGCCTGCGCCGCTTTTTCCAGCGAGTGGTCGAATTCCCGGGTGATATCATGCTGCAACATCGCGTTGATCTGGCTCAGCCGGTTGTCCAGTGTAAAAGGCTTGCTCTCCACCGCTGTGAAATTATTATAATATTCTGAAAACGCATCGGTGTCTACTTCACGGCTTAAATGGTTTTGTGTTTTGGCGATGTAGGCTGTCAGCAGATTGATAATCCGCTGAGTTTCACCCCTGGGAACATCATGAGCATCCTGAACTAAGATGATGTCCTTTTCCAGATTCAGCCATAATTTATCCGAAGATGTCCTTACCGGCGAGCAAACATAGGGAACGGCTTTTTCTACAAAATCAGGATAACTGACCAGCCACTGGAAGGTCTGAAAACTTCCCATTGAGCCGCCCACTATCGCATAAATATTATCAATTCCCAAAACTTCACTCAGCATTTTATATTGTGAATGAACCATGTCTTCGATTGAAAAGACCGGCATTTCGCCGTTGTAATTGGATGGTGAAATTGACACGCCATTCCCCAGTGCGTCGATTGCAATGACCATAAAACGTTCATAATCGACGATTTTATGTTTTTTTACCGCATTGATGATATGTTCGGAAGTACCGCCAAACCAGGTGGGATAGATAATAATGTTGGAGGAATCGCGGTTTGCTTCCCCGATAATGCGATAGCCGATTTTACAATTTCGGATCACTTTTCCGGAAGTCAGTGTAAAATCACCAATCTCTGCAAATTGCTGTTGTGTTTCGCTAAAAAGAAAGGCAAAACAAGCGAACAATAAAAGCAGTATTCGTTTTTTCATAGAACGCCTTTTTTAAAATAATGGGTTATAAAACCGGCCATATGCCGAAGTGCCGGTTCGATAATACGTTCATCAACGACAAATCCGCCGGTATGGGCAGCGCCTTTTCCCGCGCCACCGACACGAACATACAGTCCCGGCACCCGCTCCAGGTAATAGGCAAAATCATCAGCACCCATGGACGGCTTGGGTAATATTTTTAAGGGCTCCCGGGAATTTTGCGCGTAGTAATCAATGAACTGTTCGGCGAGTTCGGTATTATTAACCGCTACCGGGCAGGAAGTGGGAAAGTCGATGGCAATATTCACATCATGTAATTTAGCAAAAGGGCCGGAAAAAACATGGATTAGGTTCCGGGCTCGATCCAGAACCTCATTGGAATGGGTGCGCAGGGTTCCTTTTAATTCCAGGGATTGGGGAATGGCATTTTTGGCGTGACCGCCATTGATCTGGCCAAAGGTAAAGGAAACTGTTTCACGGGGATCGATTTTGTTTTTGATGTAGGAGTGCAGCAAGACGACATATTCACACCCTGACAGGATCAGGTCCACTGATTGGTCGGGACGGGAAGTGTGGCCGCCGGGCCCGGTCAAATTGATCTGTACCGTTGTATTGGAACCATTAGCAGCAGTTTTTGATAAGGAAAATTCTCCAATTTTATCTTCAGAGTTGACATGAATGCCAAAAATGGCTTTTGCTTCGTCCCAGATATCTTCTTTGATGACCAGTGCCGCGCCTGTTGGGGTGGTCTCTTCCGCAGGCTGAAAAATTACCCGGAGTTTGCCTTTTAACTTTTCCGGGAATTGTTGAAAATACCGTAGAAGCCCCAGACCGATGGCAGTATGATAATCGTGGCCGCAGGCGTGCATAACACCGGTATTTTCAGACGCATATTTATTTGTCGCATCTTCCATAATAGGCAACGCGTCAATATCAGCGCGGTATAGTACTGCCGGACCGGAACCGACCTCAGCATAGCCGCCGGTTTCAATATTTTTGAAAGGAGTAAAAGAAATACCCCAGTCTTTGAGGGTGGCTTTGATTCGTTCCGTGGTTTTATATTCTTTGTAGGATAATTCCGGAAATCTGTGTAATTGCTGACGAATTTTTGTGACTTCTTCAATAATGCTTTGATATTTTTTTTCCATAGTTTGCTTAATTCTCCTGATTATATAAAAGCGTGACAATATGGTCCTGAAGATTGTTTATTTTGCTGGTGGGCGTCGGGTAGTGGTTGGCAATGATTGAGAAAACATAGGTTTTGCCATTTTTAGCATCTACATAACCGGAAAGTGCGCGCACATGGCCGACATAACCGGTCTTAGCAAATACGTGGCCTTTGGCATTGCTGCCTTTCAGTCGGTATCTTAAAGTACCGTCCACTCCGCCGATTGGCAGCGACTCTTTGAAAATTTGAAAATTATCGCTGATGGACATATATTTTAATATTCCGGCGATCTGGTTCACAGTGACCATATTATGGCGGGAAAGTCCGGAACCGTCGACAATGAACATTCTATCGGTATCAATGCCGATGGAAGACAGAAATTTTTTCTCCTCTTTGACAGCGGTTGCGGTGGTTTTTTCCTTTTCATCAGAAAGGGTTTTTAGCACTGTTTCGGCGTAAAAATTATTACTTATTTTATTAATGTTGTGAACGATTTTCTGCATGGAAACAGAATTGTGACTGAAAAGAAGTGTTTTGTCCTCATAGTTGACTTTTTCAGAACAGATTTTGGTATCTGTAAATTTTATATTGTTCTGCTCCAGAGTCCCGGCAAAAGCAGTGAGCAAAAAATCCGCCGGTTCAGGGACTGTGGTCCAGTCAACATCCGTTTCAGCATCGATAGGCATTTTTCCTTTTATTAGTAATTTATCCAGGGCATAATCCCGGTAGAATTGGGAACCGGAGGCTGAGTCCTTGGGTACGGTGATCATTTGATTGTCAATGTCAAGATAATCCTTTATCGGTTTTTGCTGAATTTTAACCGGTTCGCCGATTTTTTCGGCCGGTGAAATGTGCAGGTCGATACAGTTGTCATTGTAAGACAAGGCACCGGTCTTGGCCGCGTAATAGTAGGGCAGATCATCTTTTTCCCAACCATATCCGACGCCGTCATCAGCGAAAATTGACTTATCCCCGATAATATTCCCCTGGATTTTTTCGATTCCCAGAGTATGTAATGCCTCGACCCAGAGTGTGAAAACCGAATCAGTCTTGCCGCCGTAAAACCGGCCACCTATTGTTGGATTACCGGAGCCTTTAATGATCAGGTCTCCTTTTAGAACGCCATCCTCGATTTTTCCGTTTGTATAGAAATCTGTGTTATACCTGAAATCAGGTCCCAGTACACTCAATGCCGAAGCGGTTGTCACTAATTTCATATTACTGGCCGGCATCAGTAATTTGTGCTCGTTTTGCGCATAGACAATTTTACCGCTGCCCAGTTCCTCAATATAAACACCGATGGTTGCCGGTGCCAGCGCCGGTTCTGACAAGAGTGTCTGTATTTGATCAGCGACAGATAGTTCTGACGGCGACATTGGTCCGGAAGAGATTTGTGTCTGCGAACAACCGCTGAGAATGACTAAGATTACCAAATTGAAGATTAAAATTAGCTTGCGAAATTTCATGAGATACCCCTTTTAAATTTGATTATTTTATTAAAAGATCGATTGATTCTTGCTTCGGATATAATATTGTCAGTGACGAGTTTTTTGATGATTTCAAAAGTCGGCTCACAGCCCAGGCTCTGTGGCTGGTCCGCCGCGCTGTTCATTAAAATATCGGTTCCTGCCCGAAGGGTCAGTTCAACCGCTTTTTCATCGGAATAATGCTGGCGAATGGCACCCATGATCAGATCATCGGAAATTACCAGACCCTTGAAATTTAATTCATTGATTAATAATTGTTCTATGATTTTTGAAGAGAGAGAAGCGGGAAATTCTTCATCAAGGGTTTTTACCAGAATATGCGCGATGAGTACTGTGTCCGCTAAACCTTCTTTAATTAGTTTCCTGTAGGGAAATAATTCTTTTTCCTGAAAACTTTCAGTGGCGTCGGCCAATGTCAGGTGCGTATCTTCCCGGGTGCTGCCATGGCCGGGAAAATGTTTCAAACAGGTATAAATGTTATTGGCACGGTGGGCCAGTATGAATTGCCGGGCGTGTTGATAGACCTCCTCCGGATGGGAAGAAAAACATCGGTCCTTACCGCATATAGCCGGATTGTCCGGAGCGATTTCCATATCCACAACCGGTGCAAAATTAATATTGATGCCCAGACTGCGGAGCAAAGAGGAAATCTTTAATGCCGCGTCATAGGTCTGTTTCGGGTCATTCCGCCGGCCCAGTTCACGGGCGGAAGGAATTGGTGGAAATCCGAATTTTTCCTTCAAGCGAATGACCTGGCCGCCTTCTGCATCAATTGAAACGAAGAGAGGAATATCAGCAAATTTTTGCAGGTCCCGGATGAGGTTTTTTACTTGATCACGATTTTTGATATTGCCCGGGATATCACCCATTGGAGAGGCACTGTCTGTAAGCCATACACCACCGATTTGTCGGGTACTGATTTTTTTTCGAATGCCTGTAGTCAGTGTTGCTCCCTTGAACCCCACCATAATCATCTGACCGATTTTTTCATCCAGTGTATAGGTCATAGACTTTTATTGATAATATTGTTTTTGCAAATCATAAAGCTTCGTGATTTTTTGGGCAACAGTATCGGTGATATGCACAAAAGTACGGTTTTCAATTGTCTTGCGGTGTTCATAAAATTTGTTGAAGAAATAAACCGGCCCGTTTTGAATGCAGCGGATCAATTCTTCTTTTCCAAAATATGTTTCGATTGTTCTCGCCATCAGGTATCCCAATCCGGTCAGAGACCCGTAAGGCTCCATACCGAAAACTTCCATCTGAGTAAGCAATCCCTCTTTTTTAGTTTTGTAAATAATATTGTAGACCTGTTCCAGGTAACTGACACTTTGCTTCGCCTGCTTAAAAAAATCAAATCCTTTGGGGCTTCCGCTGATATATGTTGAAATGCCTTCCATATAGGTAAATGCCAGGATTTTATAGAATTTACGGTCCTCTTCGGTTTTGAAATTCCAGTATTTGATATCCTCGTACTGAAAATTGTTCTCTATGTCCGGTGATTTTATGCATAATTCAGTGTGCAGTTGTTTGAAAATTTCCTTTCGGGCGCCTTTAAAATAGACCGAATAATTGTCTTTGATCTGAGCGATATTAAAGCCGACACTGTTAGGTGCCGACCAGATATTCTGGCCGAAATTTACGGCAAATTGCAACTCGCCGGTAAAGGTTACATCAGCGGGCAAATAGTCGCATAAACGGGAGGCAATGGGATTGGTAAAATTCCGGGAATTTTCCTTTATGTAATCAATGAATTCTGAATACAGATGGCGGTTTGTGTAAAATTCGGCAAAGCCAAAATTGTTGGCAGGATTTAGCCAGTTCCAAATTTTTCGTTCAGGATTTTCCATAGCAGCCGCGCCCATGAAATACAAATAATCCGTTCTTTGGGGGTAGGGAGATGGAATGATTTTATTTTCCTTCCGGGCCGCGATCATATTGTCAAAAATATTATCCTCAGCCAATGTTTGCAGTTTTTCGTTTTCAAAATTTTTATAGTAATCCAGAATATCTTCTAAAAGCGAAAAGTCAAAGGTTAAATGGATGTTTTCCGGGGCAGGCTGGGAGGTCTCATTTATTTCTTCATTTTTAAAATTAATGTGGTAACCGATATTGGCTGTAATGAGATCACGGATATTATTGGTTCTTACTTTAGCAAGGTAAAGACCCAGCCGAATGGTTTTGTCAAAATCAGTTGGCAGGGGAATCCGGCTTTTTTGATCAAAATGATTGGGGATCACGCCAAAAAAACCGCCTCCCAATTGGTTTTGTCTTTTTTCAATTGCTGTTAAGTTGTACACATCTTCAGGAGTTTCAAACCTTGAGATTTCACGAAACAGGTAACGGGTGTCATCCAAAGATACCAGTTTTTTGATATTATCAATCAGCCGGTGGGTATCCTCATTGTCGGTAAAGGCTTTCAGATCCTGCCATGTCCATTGCCCGTTAAAATCAAACTTTTTTTCTTTTGAACAGCCGGTTAACAATAGCGTAATTATAATACTGGTTAAAATTGCTCTGGCTTTCATCGGTCCTCCGTAAAAATTATTGACACTGGTTGAATGGTACTTATGAAAAATTACTGATATTATCAAAATTTACAACATAAAAAACGCACCTCAAATTCAACATTTCTCCTGTTGAAAAATAAAGATTTGTTTTGATAATTACAAATAGTTAGTTAAATTAATTAATTAAGTAATATTAATGTATTCCTGAGGAGAAAATGAAGCACTTCAAAGCAATCCTGATCACTATTTTTTTTGTCTTTTCCAATCTTTTTGCTTTAGATAATGAAGAATTTCGCGCCACCTGGGTGATCACCTGGGAACATAACTGCGATTCCACAACCATTAAGCAAATTTTGGATAATCATGTCAAAGCTAATATGAATGCCGTCCTGTTTCAGGTTCGGCAGGGGGGCACGGCCTATTATCCCTCTTCCTATGAACCATGGGGGTTTTATGCCGATTATTCCGATCCCGGTTTTGACCCTTTGGCTTTTGCGATTGAAGAGGCCCATAAGCGGGGATTGGAGTTACACGCCTGGTTCAATGCTTTTCATACATCCAGTACCATCCCCGGCGCGCCGGCGCAGGAACATCCCGAGTGGATTTGCCGTGATGGCGATGGTAATCCCATGCCTCAGCATATCGCCATTTCTCCGGGACTTCAGGAGGTGCGGGATTATACCCTTGATGTGATTATGGAAATTGTGAATCAGTATGATATTGACGGGATGCATCTGGATTACATTCGCTGGAATGAATATACTACCACTTCTGTTTTAGAAAAAAGCGCCGGCAAAGATATTGACAAACTGGATGGCGAAATTTCAACCCATGAAAAAGAATTGCTGCAAAAGGCTACATCAGCCAACCGATATTTATATGATGTTAATCATAAATACAGTGACGGCGTGCCGGAAGGGTATGGGTCCTGGGAAGAATTTTGGCGCTCTTCTGTAACAACATTTGTCCGCAGTGTTCATGATTCCATTCAGGCGACGAAACCCCATGTCCGATTATCAGTAGCCGCGTTAGGGAATTACCGCTGGGGTGGCTGGCAGGGATATGAGTCGGTTTATCAGGATGCCGGTTTATGGTACAATGAAGGCTCTATCGATCAGTTAACGCCAATGCATTATCACTGGACAGATGGCGATGGTTTCTATAGTATGCTGAACGGATACGGAAGCACCAACTGGGATTACTGGCTGGATGATGACAGCCGGGTGCTCTTTTCTGTAGGACCGGGCTCCTATATTTTATCGGAAAATAATATCTGGAACCGTCATCCGGAAATTATTGAGCGCTCCCGAACTGTTGATTTTGTTGATGGATTTCAATTTTTCAGCTATGGCAGCTGGCAGGGGAATGAATACTGGGAAGAAGCCGGAAAAACCGTCTTTCCAACCAAAACAAAAATTCCCAAAAATGAACTATATACAGGCCCAATACCGGCTGAACCACAGATTTCCCTGCAAAAATATAATTCACTGGTTTACAATATCACTATCACGCCGCCGGAACAGGAAACTGAGAAAAGATGGTATGTGGTCTACCGGTCAACAGATGCGACAATTGAACCGGAGCAAGACCCGATCGTAGCCATGAAACTGACCAATGAACCCTTTGATGTAAAGGAGGAATTTGACGGTAATCAAACTTTTAACGGGCAGTATACCTATGGCGCGACCACACTGAACCGCTTTTGGTTTGAGTCGGAAATGTCTAACCTTCAGGTTACAGACAGTGTTCCATCCTATCCGCCGGTTATTACGAATGTTACGCCGGCGGAAGCGGACAGTATTACAGTCAATCCAACGATAATTTTTGAATTTTCCAAGGAAATCGATCTGAGCAGTTTTGAGTCGGCATTTACAATTACGCCAACTGTGGAATCCAAATCCTTTGAAATTTCCGATCAGTGGAATGATGCCAATAAAATTGTAACGGTTGATCTCTCGGGCCTGGATTTTGCCACTGAATATGTCATTTCTCTGAATGAAAATTTAACCGATCTTAACGGAACGATGCTGGATGGTGATTTTGACGGTACTCCCGGCGGTATTTTTACTATAAAATATCGTACATACAATGTCGATACCAAAGCGCCGGAAATTGTCACCAGTTTTCCTTCAGAAAACCAAATGAATATTGATCCGGAAGGAGTTTGGAGTTTGGTCTTTGACGAATTAATCGATCCGGAAAGCGCGCAGAAAAGTATTTCGGTTTTCAATAACGGGCGGGAAATTTCCGCTGATATCCTGGTTTCGGAAATGGACAATCGCAGCCTGGTCAATTTTAAAACCAAATCAAGCCTTATGTCTGATTCCTATGTTGAATACAGAGTCTCGCAGGAACTCAGTGACACTGCCGGCAATGCTTTGGGTGAAGATGTTACGATTAATGCCAAAACGGCTAATTATCATTATTCAGAAGTTGTTGTTTTAGACGATTTTACCGGCGACAGCGAGTGGTGGGATCCGGAAGGCAGCGGCTCCACTCAGGGAACTTATGATGCCAGGACTACTTTTACTTTTGTCAATTATATCTACATGCCGGGCTACAATAATAACAAATCCGGCCGGATTAGGTATAAATGGGATTTAAGTCACGAAGGAGAATTTTTAATTCGTGATCATGCTGCTTCAGGGCCGCTGGTTACGACCCATATTGATACCAGTTACACTATGCAATGCTACCTCTATGGTGACGGCAGTAATAACAAATTCAGATTTGCTCTTTATGAAAAAGACGGTGGCCAGACAGCGGAAGTTTCACAGTGGACCACCATTGACTGGATCGGCTGGAAATTGGTGGAATGGGACCTCGGCGATTCAACCCAGGTCGGCGAATGGCTTGGAAATGGTGTTTTTGACGGCGGATACTATGTTGTTGACGGTGTACATCTCACCAGAGATGAAAATAGCGCCCAGGAAGGTATGATTTACATTGATGAAATGCGAATTGTCAAGAAAACTCCCGGACAGCCGGCAGATAATCACGCGCCGGTGGTGGAAGCGATAGAGGACGCCACTATCGAATCCGGAGAATATCATAAAATTTATGTCAATTATACTGATGAAGATGAAAATGATAACCATGAAATTATCGCCAAAGCAGATACCGCCGCGATTGCCTTCAGTATCAAAGGCCACGAATCCGGCGACCGCGTCTATTGTGTTCCATCCGCGGATTTTGTCGGGTCATCGGTAATTACAATTATTGTCAAAGATTACGGTATCGGTGAGCTGACGGACACGACTCAGTTTACCCTGACTGTTACGCCAACAACCGCGACTGATGATGAAAAGGTTGTTCGGGAATATGCCTTATCGCAAAACTATCCCAATCCTTTTAATCCCAGTACCACCATTGATTTCGCATTGCCTAAGCGGGATAAAATCCGTATCAATGTCTATGATATGCGTGGCAATATGGTAAAAACACTGATTAACAGTGAATACGATGCCGGCCGTTACCGTGTTGATTTTGACGCCCGCGGCCTGGCTTCCGGTGTTTACATTTATCAAATGCATACCGGCGCCAAAACTATTACGAAAAAAATGATGCTGTTGAAATAGAAAAAGAGGTACCTTAAATGAGTAAGTTAACCACGCATAGAAGATTATCAATTCTGATCATCCTGTTACTAACAATCCTGCTGACTGCCTGCGAGAAAAAGGCCGTGCCTGTTCAGACCGGCCTGGATCGGGTTGTGATGGAAAATTTCAGCCGGTTTAAAGATAAAAATGTTGGCATTGTCTGCAATCATACTTCGCTTGATAAATCAGGGAACCATATTGTTGACCTGTTCCATGAAAATACGCAGGTAATGGCGATCTTTGCACCGGAACACGGATACCGGGGCGACGCCGCTGCCGGCGCCCATATTGAAGACGGGAAGGACGTCAAAACCGGGATCAATATTTTCAGTCTTTATGGAAAAATCCGCAAACCTTCCCCGGAAATGTTGGAAAATATCGATGTGCTGGTTTATGATATTCAGGATGTGGGTGTTCGCTTCTACACCTATATTTCCACCATGACCTATTGTATGGAAGCCGCCGCCGAACAGGGCATTGAATTTGTTGTGCTGGACCGCCCAAATCCCATACGGGGAGACCGCATCGAAGGGCCGGTGTTGAATTCGGAATTCAGTTCCTTCGTGGGAATGCATGAAGTGCCGATTCGCTACGGAATGACAGCCGGAGAATACGCGCTGTTTGTTGATGGAGAAGGCTTGCTTGAAAATAGCCTGAAAGCTGATTTGTCGGTAATAACAGCGGCTGGTTGGAAACGGTCGCAATGGTATGATGAGACGGACTTAGAATGGATACCGCCTTCACCTAATATACCAACTTTAGAAACCGCCATGGCTTATCCGGGAATGTGTTTTCTGGAAGGGACCAATCTGTCGGAAGGCCGTGGAACCACCACACCCTTTTTAATTTTTGGGGCCCCGTGGCTGGATACGGAAAAAGTATTCCAAGAGATGGGTACTCTGAAATTCCGCGGAGTAGAATTAATACCGAAAGATTTTACGCCGGTGGATATTAAAGGAAAAGCCTATAATCCGAAATTTGAAAACCAGATCTGCCATGGATTTCGCCTGGAAATTACCGATCGAAATGCCTATAAGCCGATTGAAACCACGGCGCTGATCATCCAATCCGTGATCAAAGTTCACGCGGATAAATTTGAATGGCGGGAACAATGGATTGATAAACTTTCCGGGAGCGGCCGGATGCGTCAATATATTGATAATTATGAAGTGGAAAGATTGTTTTCGGAATGGCAACAGGAAACAGAGGAATTTGCTGTAAAAATTCAACAATATTTGCGCTATTAAAATAGGATTGTGCAAAGACTAAAATCCCTACAAAAGCTTATTACAAATAGTTATTTTAAAATTGAAGCATAAATGTTAATTTTTCTACGGTTGTAAAAAAATATTGGTAATTATCAAGAAAGCAGAATGGTTATGAATAAAAAAGTCAATGCGCAGTTGATCAAAAAGTTAAATGAAGTCCGCATCCTGAATCTCATCCGGTATGAAGGACCAATCTCCAGAATCGAATTATCTAAAAAAACCGGGATTTCCAAAGTCGCTGTATCGGAAATTATTCATCGTCTGGATGAAGCCGGCTTTATTTTGGAAATCGGTAAAGGCACTTCTACATGCCGGGGCGGAAAACGGCCCACCATGATCAAGATCAATCCGAAAAATGGCTACGTTTTTGGCATAGAAATCCATCTGAAAAGAGCATCCATCGCATTGGCTAACCTGGAATCCAAAATATTGAGCCGGAAAGTTATTCATTACTCAAAAGAAACCCAGGCTGAAAAAGGGCTTGCCATGGTTTTTAACACGATGGATGAAATTCTTGATGAAACGTCGATTGAAGCTGATGATCTGGTAAGTATCGGTATTGGCATTCCTGGATTTAGTGATTACGCCGAAGAAGATAGTTACTTCAGTGATACATTGAAGGGGTATGGCCATAGATTACTGGGGGAAAAGTTTGTAAAGCGCTTTAATATTCCGGTGACCATTGAAAATGATGTCAATGCCATGACCATTGGCGAACAACTGCTTGGCGCCGGGCGCAATGAAAGTAATTTTGCCTATATCTGGATTGGTGAAGCACTCGGTTCCGGAGTGGTGGTTGACAATCATTTGATCCGTGGTCACTTTGGCAGCGCCGGGGAAATCGGCTATTTTGAACTGGGTCATTTGCTCGCTGACAAAACTAAACTTCCCAACCTTTATTCCGAAGAAAAATTCTTTGGTAATGTTATGAGCGAAGAGCATCTTACCGAGACCTTACAGTTAAAATTACAGTGGAAAACAGGCGAAGATAAAGAAAAAATCGGGAAAATGTGCCTGGCGGAAATTATTGACGAATACAGCACCAAATATCCGATTGTCCATGAAGTACTGGACGAGTACGCGCATCTGCTCTCAATCCTCTGTACGACGCTGTTGAAAACCATTGATCCTAATCTTATTATTATTGGGGGCAATATTATAGAAAATTCCGAATATTTACTGGTACGTACCCGGCAATTGGTGAAGCAATCCATGCTCAATATTCCCTTCCGGCCCACGGATATTATTCAGGGTGAACTGAAAGAGGACGCCTGTATCAAAGGCGCAGTCTCCATGGCGCTGCAGACGATTTTTGAGCCGGTGCTGAGGCAGTCCAAAGGATCTAAGAAGATATATACGCCGGAGAGTGTGTAGGGGAAAAAATAAAAAAATATCTCTGCCAATAGTGGAAAGCATGTCATTTATAATAAAAGAATTTGTATTTTTTTTGTAAAACAATAGAAAAAATTAGCCTGCATTATTCAAGTATATGATCATAAAAATAGTCTAAACTTAAACCTCTAAGCTAACCATCCGTTTCATTGTAT